>DTSG01000127.1 GCA_012965455.1 Planctomycetaceae bacterium
GCTGTGGTCGCTAATCCCACGAGAACGAGCACAAACGACGCCTGGGAAGGCGATTGGATTTTTGTTCATACCAATTTTTAGTCTATATTGGATTTTTGTCGCAATCCATGGGCTCGCCAAGGGATTGAACAATGAACTAAAATCTGTGGCACCTGACAAACAAGTTAGTGAAGGTCTCAGTTTGACCTTTTGCATTTTTGCGCTGTTGAGCATAATTCCGTACGTAAATTTTTTAACAGCCCCAGCGAATCTTGTAATAGCCATAATCTTGATGAAACAACTAGCTACGGCTGGAGCTGCGTTGGCAAATAGTAGAGGGCGTTAGCCGCGAGAGTTTTTGTATAGCTTGCGGCCAATGGAGGCAATGTAGGGAGTCCATTGGCTATCGGGGTTGGCTTCTGAGGACATAGCTTGGTTGAACTGAAATAGCTTTGCGTCCATATTGTCTAAAAAGTGCAGCATGACCGCCTCGAGCGTCATTGGTAGCTTTGGGCTTCCATACTCATACTCGCCATGATGGCTAACGATCAGATGCTTGAGTTGAATGGCCAAATCTTTGGGGAACACATCGCTGTTAGCTGCTTCCCAATCGCGGATCATTTTTCCCAGTAGTTCAACACCCATCACTAGGTGTCCCACGAGTTGCCCCTCGTCCGTATACTCAAACCCTTTCTGATAGGATAGCTCATCGATTTTTGACAAGTCATGCAGCAGTACTCCGATCAAGACTAGGTCGCGATCAACATCAGGATATTTTGGCGCAACCACATCGACTAATTCCATCAAAGACACGACGTGGTGAAGCAACCCTCCTTGGTAAGCATGGTGATTTTTAACACCAGCGGGGGCTTGGCTAAGCTTCGACGTTAGTTCGTCGTTGTCGAGGTAAAAACAGGCGAGTGATTTTAGTTGGGCATGACTAATTGAATCCACGAACTGCCGCAATTGCACCAGCAGTTGGCCGATGCCTTCATTAGACAATACATGAAATTCAGCCTCATCAACTCGCGCAGGATCAGCTTTGGTAAGTTTTTGCACGATGATTTGTAGGTTACCATTGAAGAACTGAGTGGTTCCTTGGGCGATCACATAATCACCATTCTCAAAACTGTCGTATACCGTTTGATTGGCATTCCATTGCATTGCATTAACGATGCCGGAGCGGTCTGATAACGAGACTTGAAGGTATAAATTGCCCTGTCGGTTTGGCCGTAGTTGTTTACCATTAGCAATAAAGACTTGGTCGATGTTTTCATTTTCGCCAAGTTGGTTAATAAATCGTCGCGTCATATTATTGTCGCCGTGTCAAAAAATCGGTGAATGAGTTGTAAGAGAAGTTGAATAGGCAATTTAAGAGTAAAACTTGGGCTAGACAAGGGACCTACTGGAATTCTCTGGTTGTCGCAGCGACCAATCCTAACTTAGAATGTCACGCTACGACCCCAACATTGTTAACTTACCTACAAACGGAAAAGAACGGAAAAGAAAAATGGCGAAGCAGCCAAAAACAGCAATCACTCCTACTCGCGCAGAAGATTACCCACAGTGGTACCAACAGGTAATTCGAGAAGCGGATTTAGCGGAGATCTCTCCGGTACGCGGCTGCATGGTCATTAAACCGTGGGGCTGGGCGATTTGGGAGAACATGCAGCAAGCCTTGGATAAACGATTCAAAGAAACGGGGCACGTCAACGCTTACTTTCCGCTGTTCATACCATTGAGTTTTCTAGAAGCAGAAGCTGAGCATGTTGAGGGCTTTGCCAAAGAGTGCGCTGTGGTAACGCATCACCGTTTGGAGCCTGGTCCTGACGGTGGATTAGTCCCTGCTGGTCCACTAGAAGAACCGTTGATTATACGGCCAACCAGCGAAACGATTATCGGATTTATGTACGCGAAATGGGTGCAGTCTTATCGTGACTTACCCATCAAAATCAACCAATGGGCGAACGTAGTCCGCTGGGAAATGCGGACGCGTATGTTTCTGCGGACCACTGAATTTTTATGGCAAGAGGGTCACACTTGCCATGCAACCGAAGAAGAAGCATTGGAAGAAACTCGGTTGATGCTGGATGTGTACGCCGAGTTTGCTGAGAACGTTATGGCGATGCCAGTAATCAAAGGCGAGAAGACAGCGGACGAGCGATTTCCCGGTGCTGTATCGACGCTAACGATCGAAGCGATGATGCAAGATAAAAAAGCGCTCCAGTCAGGGACCTCACATTTTCTAGGTCAGAATTTTGCTAAGGCTCAGAAAATCATATACCAAGACAAGCAAGGGCTGCAACAACATGCTTGGACAACATCTTGGGGAGCGTCCACTCGGCTCATCGGCGCCTTGATCATGACGCACAGCGATGACGATGGTTTAGTGTTACCGCCAAAACTTGCCCCACAACAGATCGTCATTCTGCCGATTATCAAAGGCGATGAGACACGTGATGCCGTGATGCAATATTGTGAGGAGCTTGAAGCAGATCTGAAAAACCAACAATATGCTGACAGCAACATCCGAGTGTTCATCGATAAGAGAGACTTACGTGGTGGTGAAAAGAAATGGTATCACGTGAAGCGAGGAGTCCCGCTTCGCATCGAAGTGGGGCCGCGCGATATGGAAAATGGACAAGTGTTCGTCGGTCGTCGTGATACGGGAAAAAGCGAAGGCATCGACCGCGCGGAATTTGTGGCAAATGCTGGGGATATGCTAAACGACATTCACGACGGGCTTTTTCAGCGAGCTTTGGCTCTGCGTCAGTCGAACACGAAAACGATTGAAACGTACGAAGAGTTCGAAGAGTATTTCACGAGCACTGATGAGGGGCAGGGCGGGTTTGCCATGTGTCATTTTGCTGAAGACAATCCGGAGGTTCTAAAGATGATTGCTAAGCATAAGGTCAGCATCCGTTGTATTCCTTTAGAAGACAAATCAGGACCGGGAACTTGTATTTTTACGGGTGAAGCGAGTCGTTGCCGTGCCGTGTTCGGAAAATCGTATTGATCATCAATCTGTATAACAAAAACGTTTATCACCATAAAATAGAATCCACTGGCGTAGGGCGGTGGCCGCCCGTCAACAAGGCACGATAGATTTGACGTTGCCCCGTGGCTGCGAATCACGGTAAACCGCAGACCCCGCGTCATGGCTCCGTCGACGGTTCAACTAGAGGTGTAAATCAAATGGGTGAGAGTAAACCACATCGTGGCGTGTTGTTGATTGTGGGAGCATTTAGCAACGACCCAGCAGCATTAGCAACAATTCGCGCTCGAGTCGAAGCGGAGTGGGGGACGATTTTGCTGGAATCACCGCTATATGATTTTGACCAAACTAGGTATTACGAAGCAGAAATGGGATCAGAGCTGAAAAAGCAGTTTTGGGCGCTAGAAAACCTGATAGAACCTGAGGATTTAGCTGAAATCAAGCAGCTAACGAATGGCTGGGAAGCCGAATATGCCGATGAAAATAATAGGAACGATGTCCTGCGGCCCGTCAACATTGACCCAGGTTATTTGACCGAAGCAAAATTAGTCCTAGCGACTACTAAGGATCGCGATCATCGCATTTATTTGTCCCAAGGAATTTTTGCCGAAGTCACATTGACCTACCATCGCGATGGATGGCAAGACAGTCGTTGGACTTATCCTGACTATTGCACGGCTGGCTATCATGAATTTTTCAATGAGTGTCGGCAATGTCTACGTGAACGATTTCGCGAAGAGAACGTACGATAGTTTAGGTTTACTAAAACGTACAATTTAAACCATCGTGTTGCTAACTCGATTGCACATGAGAATCTGTGTGTCTGTAAATTTGCAGACAGCGAGTGCTTAAGTAACAAGAAGACTCCCATGGACCAACAAATTCCGTATTGGATATTAATTGTCGTTGCGCTGCCGAGCGGTTTGCTCGCTTGGCTATCGATGTACTGGATCCGTCGCAGCGCGAACCGTTGGGGCCTCGTCGATAAACCGAACAACCGCAAGGTTCACACTGAGCCAACGCCCATGGGGGGCGGCTTAGGAATTTGGCTGGCGGTCATGGTTACTTTTTCCGCGGCCACAGTTATTTTACTAGCTGACGATTTATTCGCCGCTTGGATTCCCGCCAGCATAACACCTTATCTCGATGGCTTTCGCGAGCAATTAGGATCACTGTGGGTACTCCTTTTATCCGGAACGATTCTGATGGTGCTTGGTTTGATCGATGATATTCGTGGCTTAAGTTGGAAGCTGCGGTTGACTGTGCAGTGCCTCGTTGCCTTAGCGTGCGTAATGTCTCAGCAATGGTATTTAACGGCGTTTATCCCGTTTAAGATCATCACAATTCTTGGCAGCGTGTTTTGGATCGTGATGTTAATAAATTCATTCAATATGCTCGACAATATGGATGCCGCTTCAGCAGGAGTGGCTGTTATTTCATCATTAATGTTGGTGTTGTATATCATCATACCGGGGGCGACTTCCGAAGGACCCCAGATTTTTGTTGCTGGGTTCTTGATGGTGTTTGTGGGAGCACTGCTTGGATTCCTGTGGCATAACCGACCACCTGCGCGGATCTTTATGGGGGATGCTGGGTCGTATTTCGTTGGCTTTTGCATCGCTATTGCTACTCTGTTGGCAACCTACACAGATTTCGAGGGTTCGGGTGTACATGCAATAATGGCTCCGGTGATTATCATGGCAGTTCCTATTTATGATTTGATAACCGTTATGGTGATTCGGATTGTCGAAGGTCGTAGCTTGTTTAAACCGGACAAAAGCCATTTTTCTCATCGCCTTGTTGAACTGGGGCTGTCGCGCGGTCGAGCCGTATTGACGATGTATTTGACAACGGCGACAACTGGGTTGGCGGCGATTCTGTTGCAACAAGTTAATTTATTGGGTGCGATTCTCATTATCCTGATGACCTTTTGTGTTTTATCGTTAATCGCGATATTGGAAAATGCCGCCCGCCGTCGGTCAAAAACCGACCTTGGTGATTGACTGGAGAATCTGCAAAAGCATGGCATCATCTGGTAAACAGTTGGATTACGCGAAGCACCATTGGCAACAATGGTTGTTGATCGGGTGCGTATCGCTGCTCACGTCATCAGCATTCATGACTGGTGACAGCACATCGGTGGGTGAAGGGTTGATGACTTGGCCGTTATGGGCTTGGTTCGGACTGCTGCTGTCATGGGCAGTATTCCATGTTCGCTGCCGTGACGGCATGCTGCGTGTCGATCGCACCTTGCTTTTGCTGTTAGCCAGCGTAGCTGTAATGTTCGTGAGTTTTTTGGTGACACGCGGAACGGGAGACGAGCGTGTGTCGCTCAACGGACTGTGGCAATGGGTTGGGTTTGCCACAGTGTTTACGTTGTGCTTGCAGTGCTTGCGGCCCGGTCGTGAGATGCGAGCAATTGTTGTTGTGATGCTTGCGGCGGCTACGGCGATTGCTTGTGTAGGAATATACGATTCGCTGGTGCAAATTCCCAACCTGCGAATGGAGTATTTCAATAGCAATGAGATGGGACGTATGGGAATGTTACAACAGGCTGGTATCGGCGATGCCGCGATTGGTTCTCCAGCCCGATATCATTTTGAAAGTCGTCTGCAGAGTCCCGAACCATTTGTTACTTTTTCCCTCACCAATTCGCTAGCGGGTTTTTTGGCGCCGTGGTTACTTATCATTTTAGGGATGATTATTACGACACAGCGTACGTGCCTTTCACGGTCGATCATCGCGAAATCATTGACGCTCGTCTTTCTCATTTCCGTCTGTTTGCTGCTCACCAAAAGCCGATCTGCGTGGTGTGCCGTTTTGCTTGGCGCAGCTTATTTGACGGCCGTGCAATTTAAAGTTGGTCGTCAACGTATCGCTCGCGGACTTTGTCTGAGCGGTGTGCTATTAGCGGTTGCTGTGGGGTGCGCATGGTTTACGAACCGGCTCGATATGAAGATTCTCTCTGAAGCATCAAATAGCTTGTTATACCGTTTGGAATATTGGCGCAGTTCCATGGCGATGGTTGCCGACCATTGGCTGTGGGGAGTTGGTGCAGGGAATTTTCGTGATGCCTACATGGCCTATAAGTTACCCGCAGCTTCCGAGGCAATTGCTGATCCCCATAATGCGATTCTCGAAATTTGGACATCGTTTGGAACACTTGTTGCCTTATTGATGCTCGCCGTGTTTGGCATTGCGATCAAACGCATATTCAAACCAGTGGCGGTCAATTTTCCAGCGCAGGCGGAAGTTTCTAGTACAAAAATATTCATGGGCGGTGCATTGGGAATCGTGTTGGCTATATTTATGGATGCGTTAGGACCAGGGTTGATTCCTGACCGAGTGCTATATGTTGGGTTTCCGATTTTTGCGATCGTCATTTATTTGTTGCAAGACTGGGTCAAAAATGGTGAGTTAACAAGGGTACAACTTGGCGGTGCATTTGTGGTCTGGTTGTTTAACTTGAGTATGCAAAGTGGGATCAGCGTTCCTGGGGTATCGATAACGGGCTGGATGTTATTAGCCATGCTGTTGAATTGTGAGGGAAAGTCGTCAGCTGCCGCGGCCACACTGACAGCGGGGCATAAGAAATTTGGTCGAAACCAGATGGGCATGATATTGGTTGGGGCACTACTAGTGCTTGGCACTTTTCACGTTACGGGGCATCATCCAGTTACGCAATCTGCTGCGCATTTGCTGGATGCTCGGTATTACAACGGTCAGGGACAAAGCGGGCGGGCCATGAAGTCGGTCGACGCAGCAATTGCAGCCGATCCAGCGTCTGCTCGAGCCTATGATCTGAAAACCAATATGTTGTTTCATCGACTGGCTCAGAATCTTACGTCTGCTGGCATGACAGATTATTTGACAGCAATGGAAAAGGTGAAATTGGTGCACGCCAATAGTCATCCGTTGCACATTACGCTTGCCCAACAGTGCTTTGTAATCTATCAGGCGACCGATGAAAAAATTTGGCTGCAACGGGCGGTTGAACTAACGAAAAAGGAAGTCGAACTCTTTCCAAGTAGCGCATATAGTTGGGGGCGACTCGCTGTTTTTGAATCGATTTTAGGGTCGGCTACGGCGGTAGCAACTGCGAAGCAGGCACTAGAACTGAACGAACAAAACCCACATTTGGAGTTTAAATTAGAAAATCGCCGCTGCATTGAACTGGATTACCAAGCGTGGAAATTGCAGAGTAATATATCGATTAATAATGCAAAATCTCTCGAACAGCTTGTACAGGAAGTGCGTAAAGAACAGTGATAAGACGGAATAGCTCCGAAAAAAAAGAACTGATGACCCTGCGATAACCGGATTCGGTTTACGTGGGGTTTTTCAGTATATCAGCAAAGAAAACAGATACTGTCAGCGTTTGTCGATCGTATATGCTAAACTTCCATAGCTTGCACGTCTTGCAAATAACGATGTCTGTGCACGATTTCCGGCTGATTACCGTGGCCTCATATTCGACACGTTTCACTCCCCTTTTAGTCTTTCAAGTCAACATAAAATGAAATTATTAGTAGCTACAGTCGTGACCATCGTCTTGGGTATTTGTGTCGGGTTGGTTCACGCTCGGTGGACACATACCGGAATCCAAGAGCAGTTTCGACCGATTTCGATGGACAGTGTTGCTGAGATGATGGGCGTTGAACTGATCGTGGACGAAGACAACGAAGATCGTCCGATTGCCACAGTGGTTGGCGGAAACCAATACGACTTTGGCAGTATGGAACGGCGTGGAACTCGCAGCCATACGTTTGTCATCCGTAATGACGGGACGCAACCGTTAACGCTGAAAAAAGGAGAGACAACTTGTAAATGTACATTTAGCTCATTGGCGCAAGGAGTGGTTGCTCCGGGCGAGTCGGTTGAAATTAAGTTGGACTGGACCGCTAGGGAAGTGGGACCGACATCCGAGTTCAATCAATCGGCTGAAATATACACAAACGATCCGGCGAATCGCTCAGTGCGTTTAGTCGTTCGCGGGCAGATTATTCAATCAGTCTTGCCAAAACCTGAAGTTATGACGATGAACAATATTTCATCTGGCGAAGAGTACACCGCTATGACGGGACTTTATTGTTATCGGGATACAGTGGATCGGCTGGAAGTTATTGATTTTGAGTTGTTGGGTGCAACTCCCTTAGATTTAGTTGAAATTCACTTTGAACCGATGTCGGCGGAACAAGTTGCTAAAGAACCGCGAGCAACGAGTGGGCAAGTCATGCATGTCAAACTGAAACCAGGTATGAAAGCTGGTATGTTTAGCCAAGCCATTCGAGTAAAAACAAACCTACCGGATGCCCCTCGTGTGGATGTCTTTTTAAATGGCGAAGTCGTGCAAGATATTACTATTTTTGGCAGAGGCTTTCGAGCATCCGAAGGTGATAACCCAGAGTATTTTGGTGTGCTGAATTTAGGTTCAATTGCTAGTGAAACGGGGTTGGAGCATAATATAATTTTGGTGGTGAAAGGTGCTTTACGTAACGATGTTTCCTTTAGCGTAGACTCTGTTTTGCCAGCAGGTGTTGTCGACGTTGAATTGGGGCCCGCTACTGTTGTTGGCACAGGGAAAACCGTTCACCACAAGTTGTTGTTGACCGTCAAACCGGGTCAAGCTGCAGGTGATTTCGTTGAGGGTAATCAAGGAAACGCCTTGAAAATAGTGTTGAAAACGACGTATCCCAATACACCAGAAATTTCAATTTCCGTTGTTTTCTCAATTACACAATAATGGCTACTGTGTTTGCTTCCAGTGCTTTCAATGAAAGGCAGAGATCCCCAACGGGCAGCGTGTGTGGATACTACCGATAGGCGATAGTAATGAATAAAAACATCAAAGTATTAGTAGGCGTTGTGCTTGTTGTTGTGGTTTGGTTGGTATGGGAAAATGTCTCCAACGTTTTCCCAGGCAATCCTGTGGGTGGCAATTCCAGTGTTTCACGAGAACCGCCGCAACCAACGGGCGAGCTAAGCCAATCTCCACAAACAGATGAACCTCAACTTCCCATCGTTGGCGAATTGGGCCCGTTAGCACTATTTGACGGTTGGTCCAATCCACTTGGCGTAATGGTGTTTACGGGACGGCAAATTGGGTATGTTGAGCCCTGTGGGTGTACCGGATTGGATCGTCAAAAAGGTGGTCTCGCACGGCGGCACACTTTTCTGCAGGGGCTCACGGATCGTGGTTGGCCCGTTGCCGGAATCGATATTGGGAATCAGGTGCGCAGATTCGGCCGCCAGCCGGAATTGAAGTTTAACTTGACAGCTCAGTTGTTGGAATTGATGGGATACCAAGCTGTGGCGTTCGGACCCAATGACTTGAAGCTACCAGCCGGTGAATTGTTCGCTGTTTCAGCCGCTGATCAACACGGCAAATCGATGTTCGTCAGTGCGAATGCGGCGGTTTTAGATCGCAGTGTCTTACCACGGTTGAATATTATTGAACTTGGTGGCAAGACGATCGGAGTTACCTCGTTGTTAGCTGATCAATGGACTGCACAAAATTTCAGTGAAGACTTGGTGTTGGAATCTGTGGAGCAGGGGTTGCAGCAGACATTGCAGGAAGTGAAAAAAGCTGATTGCGATATTAACGTTTTACTGATTCACGACTCGCTCTCCGACTCACGCAAATTGGCAAAAAAATTCCCGCAATTTGATTTTGTCGTATCCGCAGGTAGTGGAGGTGAACCCCCTCATGAGATGGAAACAATACAGGGCGGGACCACCCGTTTTGTCGAAGTCGGCGAGAAGGGTATGTATGCCACGGTCGTTGGCTTGTTCACAGACCCCAACGGGACCCTCAGTTTCCGCTATCAAAGAGTTCCGCTGGATGCAACTTACAAGGACTCTCAACAGGTGTTGTCCTATTTCAAGCAATACCAAGAGGAGTTGCAACGCGCGGGATTATCTGGGTTGGGGATAAAACCACAGCCGCACCAATCCGGGCATACTTTTGTCGGTAGCAAAGCGTGTGCGGAATGCCATCAGGATGCGTTTGATATTTGGAGTGATTCGGCACATGCTCAGGCAACACAATCATTGATCACACCTCCTGAGCGTGCAGAAATCACTCGGCAATACGACCCAGAATGTCTCAGCTGTCACACTACGGGTTGGCAACCGCAGGGTTACACTCCATTTTCTTCAGGGTTTGAGAGCATGGCAGCTACTCAGCATTTAGCGGGTAGTGGTTGTGAAAATTGTCACGGCCCTGGGAGTGACCATGTTCGGCTCGAGCGGCTAGAACTGCTTGATGATGTGGCGGACGCCGGCGAATTATTGAATGCTCGACAGGCCGTGCAACTGTCGATTGCTTCGGCCAAGGAGCATCAGTGTACAACGTGTCATGACCTAGACAACAGCCCAGATTTTTACGACGAAGGCGCATTCGAGGTATATTGGGATCAGATCAAGCACTAACGGCCATTAATTAGCACACACGAATTAACACGCATAGATTTGGCAGCGGTTTAGGACTGAGCTTGTAGTTCTGCCAGAACTTCGTCTGAGATACTGAAATTGGCAGAGACGTTTTGAACATCATCATGGTCATCGAGGGCTTCGAGTAGCTTCATGACTTGTCGCGCCTGGTTGACGTCGAGCTCGATCGTATTGGATGGAATACGAGTTACTTGTTTTGATTCAACGTCAATCTCCGCATCTCGCAATGCATCTGCCAGTGATGTGTAGTCTTCCGGTTCACAGGTGAGTTCGATTCGCCCGTTGCTATCACGGATATCATCAGCACCGGCTTCCAAGGCAACTTCTATCAATTGTTCTTCATCAACGTTTTCTGCGAGTACTAGAAACAGTCCTTTACGATTGAATATCCAGCCGACACAATTGGTCGCTCCTAAATTGCCATTGTGAATTTCGAACATCTTCCTTATTTCAGGTGCGGTCCGGTTTCGGTTGTCGGTCATGATATCGCACATGACAGCAACGCCATGGTTGGCGTAACCTTCGTATACGATTTCCTCGACATTACCACCCCCGAGTTCACCGGTACCTTTTTTTATCGCTCGCGTGATATTGTCCTTGGGCATCGACACATCTTTAGCGTCTTGAATCGCTTGCCGCAGGCGATGATTGGTGTCGACATCTCCCCCCCCTGATTTGGCAGCCACGATAATTGTTTTAGACAACTTGCTCCACAGTTTGCCACGTTTGTTATCAATCGCAGCTTTCTTGTGTTTGATTCCCGCCCAGTGTGAGTGTCCTGCCATAGTACTAAATCAATCCGATGAGGTTGGCTTGTTTAATTTATCTTGTGCTGCTTTTCGAAGCTTCACATCTCGCTGGGGATCAAACTGTTCGATGGCTTGCTTCCATAGTTCACGCGCTCTCTTGATATTGCCGAGTTGCTCAAACGTGTCGCCGAGGTGATCGAGGATCACGCCATCCGGGGAATCGCCAGCGGCTGCTTTTTCTAATTCAATCCTTGCCCGCTGAAAATCTCCCAGTCGGTAGTAGGCCCAACCGAGACTATCGCGATAAGATTTGTTCTCTGGTTGAGCGTGAACGGCCGCTTCAAGCATATTCTTGGCTCGTGCTAGATGTTCGTTTTGGTCCGCCCATAAGTAGCCGAGATCGTTGAGAGTTCCAATGTGTTGTGGGTCGTCGTCTAATACTTGTTCTAACCATTCGACTGCAGCTTCATGTTTTTCAAGATGGTGACAGATGTTGGAAAGGATCATTTTCGATTCTTGAATTACTTCCGCCACGGCTGGATTGCTTGTCTGCTTGCCGAATTTTTCAACCAAATCACCGTAAAGCCGTTCAGCCTCTTCATAATTGCCGCTGCGGTATAGTATCCACGGGAGTCGACTTGATAAACGAGGATTCGTTGCTCCTAGTTCCGCTGCAAGTTTGGCGTTATGGATCGCGGTAGTTTCATCTTCAAGCGTGTAAGCAGCACCAGCGAGGAAGAAATGAAAGGTGGCTTTTTGTTTTACGAAATCCGATTTGATGGCTTGATTGAAAAGTTCTGCGGCGCGTTCAATACGATCTTGGGAATACGCTTGCAGTCCCCACGTTTCATAAAATTGTCCAGTTAGGTTGGGTGCCGCGTTAATTGCGATCTGAAACAATGTGTCTGCCTGATCCCAATCTTCAAGCAAAGCGAAAAGTAATGCTATTGCTGCCGCCGTATGCCCCGGAAACGACTTGAGTTCAAGCGGTGTTGCCGCAGGTATTTCGTCCTGTTGGGCGTAAGCCGTTGTGACTTTTGCGAGTTGTTTAAGCAGTTCAGGATGTTGTTTGAATTGATTGGTGAAATCTTCTGCTAACGAACGAAAGCTCCTTTCGCGAGCGTAAAAGTTCCCCAATATCCAAGCAATTTCCATAGCTTGAGAATCTGTAACGGGCGCCTCAGCAGCGACCTCTTGCAATAAGCTATTAAGGATATTTCGATAGCCAACTGGTGAAGCTTGGGTTGGCAAAAATTGGCGATAGATTTTATGAGATGCTGCCGCATAGTCGTCCGTATCTTCAGCGCTGTTGGCAAGTAGTTCGGCAAGAGTAAAAGCCAAGTGATGATTGTCGTGTTGTTCGACCAAGATTCCTTGTAGTGTTAATACGCTCGCTTTGTTCGCTGCTGTTGTGTCCTTGATTTTCTGACGATTGATTTCAATGAGTAGTTTATAGGGCGTGGCTGCACCTCGTGTTGATTTTGATTCGAAATATCGATTCAATTGTGTGGTTGCTTCAGCAAACAACTCTTGGGCAGTTAAAATTTTGGCCAAACGAAGTGGATTCATGACTTCCTGTGGATAGAGCGTGTTCAGTTTGTCGAACGCCGTTTGAGCCTTCTTGTATTGTTTCGTTTGCAGGTAGGATTCAATCATCATCTGATAGAGCACGCCACCTTGCCCTTGCAAGCGTTTGCTGGTGGCTGCGGATACCAGATTTTGATCTCGATGCTCGAGGGTATATCTGACAATGTCGTGTGAGCTGGCGGCCATTTCGGCATTACCGCTGAGTAGTGAAACACGTGCAATTTCAACGTGGATTGCAACGAAGGAATCGTCTACTCGGTTTTTGGGCTTGGATGCCAGCAATGTCTGGTACGCCTCAATGGCTCCGTCATATCGTTGGTTTTTAGTCAGCAGGACGGCGATTCGTCCGAGAGTTTGAGGATCAAGATTACCGGTCTCTAGAGCTAGTTCAGCGTATTGAGCAGCGACGGTGTCGCGTTTTAGATTGATCGCCAAGGGGATCAACTCATTGGTGATAGAAACCACCGATCGGTCATAACGCCAAGCTCGTTGGAAATGTTTTAAAGATTGTTCAAAATTACGGCGGCGATATTGCATACGTCCTTGGGCAAATAGTGTCGCCGCATGCAGCTTGTCTTGTTGTCGTTCCGTCCGCTCGTTACCGCTCAGATTCTTAACGTCAAAGTCGATTTCTGTTGGAAAGTCCGCTTGCCGCGTTTGATCAACAGCCGCATGGGTCACAGAGTGACAGAACAAAAGTAAAACGAAAATAATCCGATTCAAGATAATAGCCCTATCATAGTATTCAGCTGTGACAGCTCCATTCTAACGAATTGTATATTACAACGAAAATGGAATTTTGGAATATAGACCAAACAAATTCTCGTGACTGGGGCAACAGACCGCAATATTATAATCCTGTTGTAAACCTGCTCGCTTACTTGGATTTCTGTTTACGGGTAGTTTTTTTGACCGCCTTTGTTGCCGGCAGCTTCGTTTTGCTGGTTTTGGCGGCGGCTTTCTTGCTAGTGGGCTTCGCCGGTGTTTCCTTTTTGGGGGCAGGTCGTTTTTTGGTTGTGGTATTGCTACTGTTTTTCTTTTTCGTATTCGGCTTACCCTTAGCTTTGGTGGTTGCTTTTTTCTTGGCAGGGTCTTTTGATTTTTTAGAGGACTGTGAGCTTTTGGTTTCTTGTTTTGCTGCGGCGCTCTCTTCAGAACTCTTGTCCGCTTCGGGCTCTTCAATTGGCTCCACGGGTAAATTGTCTTTGCATTTCGGATTTATTTTCAGGAGCAACTCGTGTAACTTAGGATCGTACGGATTTGCAGCGAAATCGACACTGAAAGCGTGCATCAAGGCCCCAAACTCAGCACCTTTGTTCTTAGAAATCGCTCGCTCTAACCCAGGCACTTTCTTGAAACGTCTTTCATTTTTAGAGATGATATCCAAAATGAGCAGGATTTCGTAGGCTTCTAGATTCAGCGGAATGCAATGACCACCGAGCCCGTTTTGCGTGACGTAGTCGACTACGAAGTCCAGCATTTTCTTGGCTTTGCCCTGAAATGACTTGATCGTCTTTTGCGCCTTCCCAAGATTTTCCTTTGTTAGAAAATCAATATCATAGTCATAAAACGATTCATAGAGGTTATGCAGTGTACGCCGGATTCGGTGAGCGGCAGCGGCGGGGTCCGTCAAACAATCCATGACTTCGGCCAGTTCCTTGGTCGATGAAACGCGAATTTCATTCCACTCGATGTACAAGGTCTGCAATTTTCCAAATGCTTCCGAAGCTTGATCCGATGTGCTGTTTTCAAGACAGCAAGCATAGAGTATATGCTCCGCGAGCGGTCTATCTTTAATGGGAAGTTGGAATTTAGGGTAAGCCGCCTTGAGGGTTCGGTGAATTTTCTTGATTAACGCAGCTCTGTTTGCAGCACTCATAGACTCGATAGTTTCCGAAATAGGTGGTTTATGTTTTAGCAGGAAAAGCGGGATGCAACTTTGGGCCGATGCCTCAAGTTCCCCATAAATGAACTGTTCTACGTTTCGCTTGACGTTGCCGCATCAGCAGGTTCAGCAGGGTCGTCGTTTTGTTGAGTGACCGTTTTAGGTGCCACAGCTAGGTCTTCTAGGATTCGAGCAACTTCCCGAGCGTTTTCTTGTCCTTGATCCAGTACAAACTGTAACTTAGGAGTATATCGTGACTCTATTCGATTAGCAATTTTACGTTGCAGAAAGCCAGCTGCAC
>DTSG01000128.1 GCA_012965455.1 Planctomycetaceae bacterium
GTCATTGGCGACCGCGTGCGAGAGGCGTTTTTAATCAAAGGCGATGTGAAACAAGCCGTATTGGAGTTCATGATCCAACAGCGGGATGTGATTGATAAAGACGATGCAAAAATTCGTATGGCAACCACCTCATTGATTGTCGATTACGCGGGTACGTATCGAGGGAAGTTAGAATTACTGGTCGATAATCAAAAAGAACAATTTCTCGATATCATCCTTCCTAGTGAAGCACATTTGTGGGCCGTGATGGTTGCCGGAGAACCTGTGAAACCGATTGGGGTGGCAAATCAGTCGACCGTCAAAATACCGTTGGTCAAGACGAATGCGGGAGACCTGTCTTATCAGGTCGTTATTCACTATGCCGGTCGTGTCGGTAGATTGACTTCGTATGGCCAAGTGAATTCACTGCCCATCGTCCGAACGTCCAATATCATCGCAGACAAAATATTTCTCAAGCTGTATCTCCCCAAGGAGCAGCAGTGGTTTTCATTTGACGGAAATGCGGAGCCGCTCAATGTCGGTCAATCAAATCAATGGGACTGGTTCGCTGCCGTTCGTCCGGATGGATCTTATGCGGAATTAGCGACGCGGCAGGCATTGATCGTCAATGAAGAAGTATCCGGTAAACTGAAACGTGCGACGAAATCAAATAATGAGTATGAAAAAATACGCTTATTCAATAGCCTGCGGACACAAACGGACTTGAACACGTACGCGTCTCAAAGCAAAATCAGCCAAAACAATGAGAAAGGTCTGAAAGAACTTGCCAAACAGGTTGATGAACTCGTTGACGACACGACCACTAACGAAAGCGAAGTGGAATTGTTCTTGCCGGGCAATCGCAGCCGATTGACTCAGGGATTTGATGAGCAGGACAATGGATTTTCCAGGAATGCGGTGAACCAACTTGGAAGTAATTTTGCTGTCCCTTCGGCTGTGGCCGAGCCAGGTAGTAATAAGCAACAACAGGAAGCGAAATGGTTAAGCAGCAATAATCTCTCAATATCTAATCCAGATGACGATGCAAATCCTGATGCCAATGGACGTCTCTATCAGGGAGGCAAAGGAATCCAGCGCGAAACATTAGATTCACTGCAAAATTCGAAGGTACCGGCGTTCAAACCAGCCGGACGGGAAGGTGACTCCCTTGGACCGCAGCAAACAGAAGAGGATTTCTCCAAATCTTCTCGGCAACAGCAGCGCCGTCAGTTGCAAAAATATCAATTTCAACAACAACTTGAACTCGACCAACGTAACCTGAGACTGGGGGGTGACATGGACAATACGGAATCTCGCCTCCAATCCCGCAGTAATATCTCCGGAGAATCCGAAAGCGAGCGGGCAGCGTCCAGTGCACCAGGTATGGGCAGCGGTGCCATGGGGGGCGGTTTGGGAGCAGGTGAAGGCGGAGGTCCAGGCGGTGCGGGCGGTATGATGGGTGTGGGCGATGGTGATGGATTGCTCGCTTTAGGTCGGGGTGAACGCCAGGCCGCCCAGACGGTTGATTCCGGGCTTGCCAGTATCGCCGGATTCGATTTTGATTTTGACAGTGCTGAAACTCAGGGACAGTACGAACGTTTCGACTTTGAATATTTGGATGACAATTACGAATTCTCGGTCAGGTACATGGGACATGAATTGCGAGAAACTTTGTTACGAATCGGCGTCGCTCTGGGTGCTCTTCTGGGTCTTTGTGTCTTATATTGGATTTTACGAGTTGTGGGTCAAAGCCGGACGCTTTCGACATTGCTGGCGACCCTTCTTCTGTTTGTCAGTGTTGCCATGGTCGCCGTGGGGGTTTTTCCGATTCTGGGTCTCTTGGTGTTGGCAGCAGCCGTACTCTGGATTCTTAAGTCCTGGATTCCAACCGGGGCGGCAGCATAGCAGCATTTCAACTGATGTTGATATTTCGGATTTGCAGTTAGTTTTGCAAGATGTCTGAAGATAGCAAATTGCAAATCTTGTTTGCCTTTCAGTAGACGAAAGGGACACAGATATAGTGGAATCCAACCGGCCTGACGCATCTCGCATCTTGCCCAAATTTGGAACTACGGACGCTAAAATCCACAATTATCGCTGGACCGAGGCACCTTATATTTTTTGTGTCGATTTTTTAGTTCAATTCTCAACTCCTCCCATTTCTAGACAACAAACAACGGTACATAATAGAAGCCTTATCGACCCATTACGCACCGACTGGCACACAGCAGGCACTCCTTATGCAAGCAATCCTTCTTGAAGAACCCAAGCACTTTAAATCAATTGAAATAGAAGAAGCGGCAGCTCCCGGACCAGGAGAAGCCTTAGTAGCCGTCCATCGCGTGGGAATCTGCGGTACGGATATTAGTGGCTATCTCGGCAAATTTCCATTTTACAGTTACCCCCGAATTCCCGGCCACGAGCTTGGAGTTGAAGTGCTTGAGCTGGGGGAAGGCAGCGATAACATCAAAGTTGGCGACCGCTGTAGCGTCGAGCCCTACATCAATAATCCAGACAGTTTTGCCAGCCAGCAAGGCCGAGGCAATTGTTGTGAAGATCTGGAAGTCTTGGGCGTTCATACCGACGGTGGAATGCGGGAACGGTTCATTGTTCCCACGCGAAAGCTGCACCCGTCGCATGCCGGTCTTGAAATGGAGCAACTCGCTTTAGTCGAAACACTGGCCATTGGATGTCATGCCATAGACCGTGCCAACCCGGGCGAAGACGATACCGTACTGATTATCGGAGCAGGACCCATTGGCCTCACCTGTGTCGAATTCACACGACTCACGTCAGCCAAAATGATTGTCATGGACATGAATGAATCCAGACTTGCCTTTTGTCGCGAGCACATGGGAGTTGAGACCACGATCACCTTTAAAGGTGATCAATCGGAAGAACAAGCAATTCGTGATGCCAATCAGGGAAAATTACCCACGATTGTCATTGACGCTACGGGGAATGCCACGAGCATGGCGAATGCCATGAACTACGTTGCCCATACCGGTACACTTATCTATGTCGGCATTACCCTAGGTGAAATCGTTTTCCCTCATCGCTGGCTGCATGCCAAAGAAATGAACCTGTTAGCATCAAGAAACGCGCTGCCGGCTGATTTTACTCGCATCATCCAGCTCATTGAACAAGGCCAAATTGATACTCGCCCCTGGATCACTCACCACACGACACTTCAGGATCTACCGGGAGTTTTCGATTCTTATACCCTGCCGGAAACAGGGGTTATCAAAGCGATCGTCTCGATCCAGGATTAGCCTCCTCGCCAACATTCACTTCCGTCATCAACATTTTACCTCCCAAAAACCAGACCCCAAGGAATCGTTATGCCCAAGTCATGTGTGACCATTAGCCTCGTAGAAGCAGCCCGAGGTGGCCCGTTTATTTTATGGGACGGACTGGAAAAAGGTTGTCAAACTGCCAAACAACTTGGCTTTGATGCTGTCGAAGTTTTTTCTCTGGGACCGGAACAGGTTGACTCTGCGGAATTGGAAAAACTGCTCAAGGATCATGAACTTGAACTTGCCGCTGTGGGTACCGGAGCGGGAATGGTGCAACACGGATTATCGCTTACCTCGACATGCAGCGAACAGCGTGCCGAAGCAAAAGAGTTTATCAAGCGAATCATTGATATGGGAGGACGCTTTGGTGCCGGTGCCATTCTGGGCTCGATGCAGGGTCGCTGGGGTGATGACCTCAATAAACAAGACGCACTGGCGTTGTTGGCCGAGGCTTGTGCGGAATTAGGTGAATACGCACGACAATACAACACCCCTTTCATTTACGAACACCTGAATCGATACGAAACAAACCTCTGCAATACGGTCGCTGAAAGTGTTCAGTTTTTAAGTCGGCTCGGTGACGATCACAACGTTGTCATCCTGGCAGACCTGTTTCATATGAACATCGAAGAGGTCTGCATCGCAGAGGGAATTCGTGATGGGCAGGGTCTGATCGGGCACATCCACTTTGTCGACTCGAACCGCCGACCCGCCGGTCTGGGACATATGGATTTTGATGCGATTGCCGCTGCCATCAAGGAAATCGGGTTTGAGGGCTACCTCAGTGCGGAAGCATTTCCGTATCCGAATGAATTCGAAGCAGCCAAACAAACCATCGAGTCCTATAACAAATATTTTCGTTAATCCGTCTTCAAGTCAATCCTTTTATACTGAAACCAGAAAGTAGCCGATCGTGTCAGAAACTTCACTTCCTCAACCACTCTGTCTGGGGCTGGAACCCAGCTTTGGATTTGGCGACCGCACTGGTGTCGCAACCGCCGGTCATGTTGCTTCCATGCAACGTGCTGGCAGTGGAATCCTACCCATCTTTCCTCAACAGTCCATTCGTGAAATGGCGCGTACGTCCCGTACTCCCGCCGACGTCATGAACGA
>DTSG01000129.1:0-315 GCA_012965455.1 Planctomycetaceae bacterium
CCAGCAGGTTCGTCAGAACAAAACTGCCGCGTTTGACGGGTGTCGTGACGGTACCGTTGGCCGTCACTTTGGCAATGCTGGCGTGCGTCAGAATGCCGCCTCGAACGCTGCGGGGTGGCAGCATGACTTTGCGCATTTCTTCGCCTTCGACGTTCGGAATGCCGTAGTGTTCGGCGAGTTTCCGGTTGAGGAAAGTGAAGTCAGAATCGATGAGGTTTGCTACGCTCAGATTCTCGTCAATCAGATGCCCGAAGAACTCGCGAGTTTCTGCCAACATGGCTCTCCGCAACACGTCGTCGTATTCAGGATACAAAT
>DTSG01000129.1:373-4384 GCA_012965455.1 Planctomycetaceae bacterium
AGTTCCAACCATTGACCAAGGAATTCATGCACGAAGCGATCACACTTTGGGTCGGATAGCATGCGATCAACCTGAGCGTCCAGCGCTTTTGTGTCGGAGAGCATTCCTTCACTGGCAAGTTGAAGCAGTTCTTCATCGGGAGGGCTGCGCCAGAGGAAATACGATAACCGGCTGGCGAGTGCGTGATCAGTCAGTGCCGATTCCATGGGCCGCGTTTCGTTTGTCAGGAACAACGTCTGAGGCGAAATCAGGATCGCGCGTAACGGAACCCGAGCGCTGGCGATGAAGCCACGGCGGGCACTGAGATTAGGGACGGCGAGACGGGTGAGATCATCAATTTCTTTGTCGCTGACCGGACGTCGGAAGGCTTTCGGTGCGAGCGCGGCGACCGCATCGCGAATATGTTCGTAGTGAGATTTTGTTGTGACCGGTTGGTAATAACGGCCGTTTGCAACAGGCTTCCATTCGACGCCCGGGAATAGGTTTCGGGTGCGTTGCGGAGGCCACGTGGACTCCAACGGGCCTTCGACGAGCACCTTGCGAACCCGCACGCCTTCTCCTTTGAACGCGCTCGCTGGTTGCGAGTTGTAAACTATTTTTCCGTCGGGTGCCGGTTCGAGTTCGTCGGCGCTAACGTAGAAGTAGTCGTCGGGTCGAAAGTATTTTATCGTTGAAACCGTACGGAGATCCTCGCCGACATCCCAGGCAGCAAAGAGTTCGCTGTCGCCCTGGATGTCGTTTTGACGCTTGAGGCTCATCGTTACCGAGGATCTGGGCTGATACGCCGAACCGGTGACGGTGATACGGTATCGGCCGGCGACGGGAAACCGCAGGCCGTTGTTGTCAGAACGCAGGTTGTGGTTCTCGCCTCGGAACATGATGAGATCGTCTTCGGCTCGGAAGACCGTACCACCGCCATTCTGTACTGGGCGCTGAAACCACATTTGCATGTAACGCGAGTTCACGTAGTCAAGTTCGCGCGCCATTGCTGGTTTGGCGCCAAATTGAATCGCTTCGTCGAGGGCGGCGTCAGCGGCCTTGAGCAAGCCTTTCACATGAACACTGGACATTTCCTGCTTTGCCCCAACGACGTCAAACGTAGCCGCTTTGCTTTCCGGCGGAAGATATCTTGCCAGCTGACCCCCAATGCCGATCAAATCGTGCAGCGTATGTTCGTATTCCGAGCGAGTCAACCGACGCGATGGCACACGCCCAGCTTTTTGCTGCCGCTCCAAATTAGCCTCGGTCAATAGATGGCTCAACCGGTCTAAGGCAGTCGCTTTGACTTCTGCACTAGGCTGAGCAGCATCCTGCGGCGGCATTTCACCACGATTGACTCGGTCAAATACTTTGACCCAGGCGCGAAACTGAACCGCATCGTTTAGCTCCAAAGTAAGCCCTGTGATATCAAATCCAGTGTCGGTCTGTTCGCCATGACAATCGATGCACGATGCCTGAATCAGACTATCCAAGGATCCATCCGCCAGCAGCGCATGGCAGGGTACGCAATATGCCCAAACCAAAGCAATAAAACCAAATTTACAGCAAGACTTTGTCATTTGGGTGCTGGGCTCCCGGGTTCCGGCGCCACCGAGCGAATATATGCTGTTAGATCAAGTATTTCTTCGACCGTAAAAGTGTCCAATAGCCCGGCCGGCATGCTCGAAACCTCAGATGTCTTTCGTTCTTCAATGGACGATTTTTCAATCAATTCAACCTTATCGGGCTTGAGTAGATTGGGCACCAGGCGGAGTTGGTCCTCGGTCTCTTCCACAACTAATCCTGTCAGAACCCGTCCGGTATCAACTACAATCAACTGCGGACGAAAATCCTTGTGGATCTCGGCCGAGGGCTTCACCATCTGGTGCAATAATTTGATGCCTTGGAATCGATGTGCTGTCGTCGTCAGATCTGGACCGTATTTAGCCCCCTTGCCGTCAATCGTGTGACAACGATTGCAGGCGGCTTGTTCATAAATTAGTTTGCCATTTTCAATCGATCGGTCATCCAGTCGATTCGCTAGCGAACCGAAATTGTGATGCTGCCATTTTTTAATAAACCTGCGTTGAGGTCCACTGTCCGAGTCGAGGTTGACAACGTAATCGAGTATCCGGATGAACATCGCACCGTCGCTACGTCGGTCGGGATTCAGACGGGTAAATTCGTTCCATAACTGGCCAACTCGAGGGCGCCGTTGAGGTGGCAGGGCCGCTATTTTTGCATCCACGTATTTCTGGTGCTCTTGTGCAACATAGGCGACGGGCATCTCTGCTTTGTCAATCTCCGCGAAAAGCGCCCTGTTATCCGGTTTGGGCTTCTGTTTTGGCGCCGTCGCGAGATTGCCAATATCATGATCACCGGCATACGTCTTCGCTAACAGCTTGACGCCTCCGTTTGCTGGCAATGATTCGGGAAGCGAGATTCGGATCACTGCTCCCACACCACGTTCCATGTGTCGGGCGGGCCCGGAAGTGCTGGTCCAAATATTTCCCTCATCATCGAACTCAATTTCACGAGTGTAGGACACACGCATCGGTAAGCGGAACTCGACCAGTGTTTCCGTCTTGGGGTCGAATCGATTGATCGTGTCGTTACCGGTTCCACAGATCCACACGATTCCTTTGGAGTCGACGTTTAAGGCATAGGGTATTTGGTTCTCCGCATCCGGCAATTCATAGACCGTCCATTTTTCTTGATACGGATCGAACTTACCAAATACACCAGAGCCGAACCCGGGCACCCAAACCATTCCATCCGGGGCGACATGTAATCGCCGGGGACCGCGGAACGGAGGGTTCCACTCCTTGATGTTCCCGCCCTCAACGGTAGGGTCAATTCTGCCAATCCGATTCCCATTCAATTTGGAATACCAGATCATGCCGTCGACTGGCGAAAAGTCGATACCATATGGCGTGATTCCACGCGACTCACCGCGTCCTGCACCGAGGGCCTGCCCAGCACTTAGCAGTTTGTAATTTACAACTTCATGGGTCACCGGGTGCAATGAGTAACACGAGTTGGATCCGGCATCGGTGTACCAAATTAACCCCTCTGGGTCCTGCGGGTTGATTCTTAGTGTGTGAGGATAACTACCGCGTGTTTTCGGCGCTTCGGCACTGCTGTAGGTTTCAAATTGTTTCGTGTTAATATCAAAACGAACCATTTTTCCGCTAGCACACATCGTTGTCCAAAGACTACCGTCATTGGCGGTTTCAATCGAATGAGGCCCATGCGTGCCCCGAGGATATTGAAAGCTTGTCTGCTCACCGGTGCGCGGGTCTAACGCCAGCATACGCGCTTTACTGATGTTAACAGCGTATACATTTCCATCACGTCCGACTTCAAGGTCATGAAATGACCCTTGATGCAATTCATCCATTTCCCACATGGTGATGGTCGCGGCGGTTGCCATTCCTGTGGGCGCCGGAGGGGGTACAAAATCCGGCCACTTGTCTACGGCAGCGTCGTTATAGGTTTCCCTGAGACGGCCAATAATCGTTTTCTGTGTATGCGGATAGAGTCCGCCGAATCCATCCATTCGGCGCAGCATGGTTTCCCAGTCGACTGGCTGTTCGGGAGTTCGAAACCCTAGCGTTCCAACCTGGTGACAATAGGTGCAATACATTTTGAAATTCATCTTATCGCGGGGGTTATCGAATTGCAGCATGCTGAAGGCACTGTTCGCCGTCCGCTGCAATTCCAATTCCTGCCCAATAGCCGAGCGAGTTTGAATTAGTAGGTCGTCGGAACCGACTTCGACACGACTCTTCCATTCGTCCGCGAGGCCCAGCAGTCGGGTGCGGAGTTTGTGGTCTACATTTCGCAGGCCGGCGATCGCAAAGGAACCATCCTTCTGAGTGAACACGGAGGTCCACTTGCGGTGTTGGTCATCAACTGCCGACACCATCACGCCTTCGACTCCAGTGCCTGATGTGTCAACAACGGTGCCACGAATCGAATGATCGTTGTCCTCGACCGCGTGTCCGCGAGGGCCACAGATCATTATCAAAG
>DTSG01000130.1 GCA_012965455.1 Planctomycetaceae bacterium
TTGAAGAAAAAATTCACTTTCGTAATTGTCGTTACCATAATCTTGCTGGCGTTATCACACGCTCACAAAGCCTTGGGGCAATCGTCTCCGAATGCGGCTACTGCCCCAGGACAACCGCATCCGGCCGTAGCCCGTATTCGATCACTGGAATCCAATGCTACTTCATTTGGTTCCGGCACGTTGATTTACCGACAAGGCAAACAAGGTATTCTGATTACCAATTACCACGTTGTTAAAGATGCACAAGATGATATTCTTGTGACATTTCCAAGTGGCTTTCGCTCCTCTGCTAAGGTCGTCGCTACCGATCCCCGCTGGGATCTCGCGGCACTACTGATCTGGGCTCCGGAAATCCAACCGGTCGTTATCACTGATCATCCAGCTAAGCCTGGAGATACATTGACGATTGCGGGTTATGGTTCGGGACGTTATCAAGCATCTTCGGGCATCTGTTCCCAATATGTTTCTCCGGGAATGAATCAACCGCGGGAAATGGTAGAGTTGCGCACCGTTGCTCGGCAAGGAGACTCCGGTGGTCCAATTTTTAATCAGAATGGAGAACTGGCTGGCGTGCTGTTCGGTGCTGGCTGGCGCACGACGGCTGGCAGTTATAGTGGCCGAGTCAAGAAGTTTTTGGTACCCGTTGTGGCTCGCATGCAACAAGTCGCGGCGCCCCTAGCAAATGCAGCTCCCACCGTGTTTCCACCAAACCAAAACTCTATTGCTCCGGTATCTAAACCTCAAGCAAAAATCACAGGCCTCAACTTTGAATCAGAATCTGATGGCGATGTCGGTGCAGACAATTCGGACCCAACACCTGCTTTAGATTCACTCCAATTACAACCCATTGAAATCACAAGTGAATCCGAGGAAAACGGTCAGATCGAAGTTCTGATCGAAGATGAATTCGCCAATGCAGCCCTGATGGATGAGAACTTTTTGTCGCAAAGTGTATCGGTAGCGTTAGAAGTTGCTGAGCAAGCGGGAGGTAAAAGTGTTGAATCTGAAGATGCACAAATCGAGGAACCAGTCGCCGACATGCTTGATCGCGATATTGCCGTCGAAACGGTCGAGGAACCTACGGTAGCACCAGTCGACACTGAGGCCAATCTCGACGAAAGCAGTGGTCAACCGGAGGAAGAATCGACGGAACCCGTATTAAACGAAACCGTTAGCACTAGGGAGACTCTGCCACCGGGGCAAACTACGGACACCACAGCAACCGGCGAGGATGCGACGGATGTTTCAGCAGATACTGATCAACTAATAGGCTGGGAACAACTCGCTGGCGACACGTTGCTAAAGCAAATCAGAACGATTCTTGCCGGTGTCGGTTTCTTAGTAATCGTTGTGCAACTTGCTCGCCGCCGTCAATAATATGCCATAAATTACCGAGCCATTCAGTACTCATTCGCCCTGCAAATGGACCGCGTTAATCCGTCCATCGTGCAGGGCACTGGCGACTAGAGCATGTTGACAACCAGCGGTAGCCAAGGACTTCAGGTCTTGCACACTACCGACGCCGCCACCAGAGATAATCTCAAGGTTGGGAAACTTGCCTGCTAAATTTTTGGTTAACGACAAAGTCCACACCCCCTGCCCGCCACCGACTGCAGCCACATCAAGTACAATCATCTTTCGAAACCCAATTTCAACTGCTTTGCTCGCTACGCCAATCGCATCCATCTGCCGCCACCGACTTGTATCCATGCCTGTATCAGGCACAATCAGTTGGCCGCCCTGTAGGTCTAAACTAAACACCGCACGCGTTGGCCCTACTACCTCAAACACCTCTTCTAAATCCTGCGGTTTGGGACAACACTCAAGCGCGACAATAACGTGCGCTAACATATCCAACGGAATTTGGCAGCTCAGTTTTTCTAGCGCCGTAAGAGTCGCTGTCCCTGCATCGAGCCATACGTTGATTTCCGTGTTAAGTAATTGCGCGATTTCCATGACATTTGCATCGCCACCCGCTATGGCATTAAGATCTGCAACATATAAATCCGTAAATCCAAAATGTTGCTGCAAAGACTGACAAATTTCAATTGGTTCTGCGCTGTCCGCTAAAACACTTTGGATCGGCTGATAGGAAGCTCGCTGGCCAGCTTTGCCATGGACCACTTTACCATGGAGCAGATCAATCACTGGAATGACGTTGATTCTTGGATGTCTTGTTTCACACTGCAATGAATGGTGTCCGTCATTCGAACGTACTAGGTATAATCCGCATGGATTCGCAGGCAAACTCTCGTCCGCTCACTACAGTGGGAATTCGTCTTCTGCTGCTTGCTTTGCATAGATGGGCATATGACGATAATAGACTTCAAGAATCATCGTGGCGAGTGTGGTTGAATATAGACGCCCCCCAGAGCGAGCGCCATGATCGGTACCGATCGACCAACTACCACTGCTGTGGCCATTACCTTTTTCTTGCGACGCCACGAGATAATCACGCAACTCTTTGTTCCAAACGTCCCAGCGTTTACCACCAGTGTGACGCATAACTTGTGTGGCGTAATAGTTGAAATACATATTGCCTTTAGAGGGGCCCCATTTGGCAAGTTGATCCACACCGCGTTGCAATGCGGGTTCTTCCTTTTTCCAACCCATATACATCCGGCATAACAGACCAACAGCCGTGGTTGCTTGTCCCGCTCCGGGTGTTGTGTAACCATAAGTTGCGCCACTATTGGCAGCAACGGAATCTAAAAACTTGTAGCATCCTTGAATCGTAGCTGGTGGAACTTGTAGATAGCCCATGTGACCACTTTTGAGTGCCATCAACTGCCAACCAACAACCGACGTATCACCCGCTTGTTTAGGGCGATATCGCCAACCACCTCCGACGGGATCTTGTGCGTAGACGATAAAGTTCAACGACATTTGCGCAGGAGCCATTAATTGACGATCTTTAGTCATCGCAAATGCTTCACAGAGCGTAATGGCCGCTAGTCCGTGTGAATACAAACGGCCACCGGGATCGGTTAAATCACCCGTGGCGCCTTTAACCTTCATCGCTCGGGTCAAATAATACAGCCCAGCTTCAACTTGTTTCTTATACGCACCTTTTTTATGAGTATTGCCGGCTCCCAAAAACGGAAGCAAAGCCATTGCAGTGGCACCATTCATCGAAGTCTTTAAGCTACCCGCTTTGCTGCAATTACAACGTTGACCGTTCAGGGAATGGTCAAAACTCCAACTTCCATCGTTATTTTGGTGATTCGCAATCCACTTCAGCGCCATGGCAACGGCCGCTTCACTTTGCTTCGTACCACCGTAGTCTCGTACCATCACCGCTCGCGCTTCGGCTCCACGTCCAGAAATACCTGACCCAACCACCGATTCAGTAGACGACAGTAAGTCAGTTGTAGGAGCAACTCGATCAGCAATCTTCTCAAACTCAACTGCAGCCACCGGGGCTTCTACGTCATCAGCAATTTCAATCTCTTCAACGTCTGTCACTTCCGATATCGTATCAACTTGCATTTCAACCTCGACCTCTTCTGTCGGGATATCAATTGGTTCATCCAAGATGTCGGTTAAGTCATCGACAATTTCTTCGATGATGTCATTTTTACTCATAACCGACGTCAGCGATGGTAACTCTTCTACTTCAAAAGGAAGCATCATCAAACCAAGTACAACCAAAATAACCATATGAACAACTAGGCTAAACAACCAACTGGGTACTGCCTGAAACAACATAAACCGGCCCGTGTTACCTGTTGCTTCGTCGGCTGCTGGTGCTTCTGCTGGGCTTTGCGCGGGAGTAGCAGCCAGCGTACTCGGTGCCGCTTGTACAGCCGGAGGCGCACTGGACATCTCTGTAGCACCAGAGTTACCCGAAATGTCAGTTGCGTTTTGTTCGGTTTTTCCGTTGTCGGCGTTCATCTCAGACATCATATATTACTTTCTAGGCGTCTTGTATGTGCGATGTTAGCGGTTGCTATACATGCTCGTTCCACTTGGTCTCTTATACAAACAAACATGAAACGATAAAAGTAGCAGAGAGCGTTGTTCTTATTTTATACGTTCGCCGTCACAAGGATACTAAAAACAACTACTATCACCTATTAAAACTATCGGATTTTGGGATAAAATCAAGCAAGTCAATTCCCGATTAATACGTAAAAAACGGTTTCACCGATGAAAAAGTACTCTTCTTTTCACTAATAACGGAAGACACCTCTACGTCGCTTTTTATCCCTTTCCCACCTAATCGCAAAAAACGAGTTGGCGGAGAAAACCGAAGTTGTCCTGAGATTTCGGTACTTTAGCCCCTGTTAAACAAGCTATAGCAAGTCTAAAATGAACCTTTGATTGAAACCAATTTGGTTTTTTATGATTTTATAGTACTCGCTTACTTGAAAAAAC
>DTSG01000131.1 GCA_012965455.1 Planctomycetaceae bacterium
TGACTTGGCTGCGGCCGTCAAGCTTTGTGAAATCACAACAAAGAATGGGTTTTTGAGGCTCATTGCCGAATAGCCTATTTTGCCCTTATTGGGTATCGCGTTGGTTGTATCTTCTTCATTATTAGATTGGCTTGCTGGGGCAGGTGTTTCGACCTCGATAGATGTGTCCGCTGAGCAGCCAAACAAATATGCGATCGACAATAACAATAGAGACTGTGATAATTTGTTCATTAGAATTTTTACTGCTCGTTGATAAGGGCTTTTAGGTTGGGTTGCTAATAACTTAGTGTAATGGAACTTAATGCACAGCGGTGGATTCTCATTTGGTATATTGAGGCGTACCGAGCGGGTGCTCGTCGTTTTCGTAGCCATGTTTTAATCGTGTCGTCGTAATCATCATTCGAATAAACTAAGAGTTTTCACGCAAGAGATTAATTATGAAACATTTTATTGGTTTGCTAGTTGTCTTGTTTTTTTCCGCTGCTGCCTCGGCTGAAAACTGGCCCTCGTGGCGTGGCCCCGATCAAAACGGTGTTGGTCCTAAAGGCCCTTTTCCAACTACCTGGTCGGCGGATTCAAACATCGCCTGGAAAATAAAGTTGCCCGGCAGTGGCAGTTCAACGCCTGTTGTGTGGGATAAAAACATCGTTCTTACAACAACCGAAAACGGCGTGAACCTCACTCTCTGTTTAGACCGTAGTGGAAAAGAAAAATGGCGCAGCGAAACAGGTAAGGCGGAGGCTGGCAAACATAAAAAAGCGAGTGGCAGTAACTCTTCACCGATAACAGACGGAAAACACATCTATGTCTACTTTAAAAGCGGAGACCTAGCTTGCGTAGATTTCAATGGGAAAATCGTTTGGCAGCTTAACATTCAAGAAAAATACGGCGCGGACACTCTGTGGTGGGATCTTGGCACTTCACCTGTGCTTACAAAAAATTATGTGGTGATTGCAGTAATGCAAACAGGTCCCAGTTACTTATTAGCGCTTGATAAAACCACCGGAACACTTGCTTGGCAACAAGAGCGTAACCTCGATGCCCCGCTAGAAGCAGCACAAAGTTATTCTACGCCAGTCGTAACAACCATCAATAATAAAGAATGCATTATTGTGCTGGGAGCGGATTTTGTCACCGCTCATGATGCTAAGTCTGGTAAAGAACTCTGGCGCGTGGGGACGCTAAATCCTAACGGTGAAAAATACTGGCGGAGCATCGCCTCGCCTGCTATCAGTAATGGGATTCTTCTAGCGCCTTATGCTCGAGGTAAAACACTTACGGCGATTGATCTAAATGCAGCCACACCTACAGTCTGTTGGACTGTAGACAATATCTGTGCAGATGTTCCCACGCCGATTGCCATTAACAACAAAGCAATTCTCACTACGGATCGCGGGTTAGTTACTCAAATCGATATTAAAACGGGAAAAACAACCTGGCAAACAGAGCTCGAGAAAAACCGGCTCGCGTTCTCGGCATCGCCAATCCTCGCTGGGGCCCATGTCTATTTGACCCGCGAAGACGGCGCAACCTTTGTTGTAAATGCTGACACCGGCAAGGTCGTTGCTAAAAACGTGTTACCCGAAGCGTTTGCCGTGGCTACGCCCGTTTTTGTGGATGGGAAAATCCTAATTCGTACATCGCAAGAGTTATATTGCGTCGGAAAATAAACTAGCACATGCACTTTGAGCCAATTGGTGGGCCTGCAGCCTGGCAGGGACAACAGCTATTCGAGACGCACCGGTGGCCGATGCGCCTTACTGCTGCTGACCTCGATGAATTAACTACCGCCGTATCCAGTACTGCGGCATTGCCTTTAGTAGCCTTGTCGCGTGACAATTTTGAGCTTCCTCAATTAGCACCTAAACTAGCCTCGCTGCAAACCGAACTGG
The DNA here is from genome assembly GCA_012965455.1 of Planctomycetaceae bacterium. Taxonomy (GTDB): domain Bacteria; phylum Planctomycetota; class Planctomycetia; order Pirellulales; family Pirellulaceae; genus UBA721. The sequence goes on from DTSG01000131.1 coordinate 1,893, forward strand.
AAGAGGGTTGTGGAGCGATCTTAATCAAAGGGTGTGATATTGAGCGATTTTCTGCGGATGCTTCACAACGAATGTTCTATGGGCTAACCACCCATTTAGGAACTGCTGTCTCGCAAAGCAGCGGGGGAGATATTGTTTTTAATGTCCGAGATGAAGGGTATAAAACCGCTGACGCTAAAAGTCGTGGACCAAACACCAGCCAGCGCCTGAGCTTTCATACCGATCGTTGTGACGTTATTGCGTTCTTGTGCCTACAACAAGCAATCACGGGAGGCGAAAATCAGCTCGTTAGCAGCGTAGCTGTCTATAACCAAATACTGTCTGAACGCCCTGATTTGCTGCAAATTCTCTCACAACCCTTTTACTACAAGCGGCATAATGTTGACGCTGGTAATGCGGACGCATATTGCCAACAGCCAATTTTTTCTTTTTGTGAAGGTCGGTTTGCCTCAGCGTTTTTGCGTGTGCTAATCGACCGTGCTTATGCTGATCACAATACGCCAGAAATGACTGCGCCGCAGAAAGAGGCCTTGGACTTTGTAGAAGAGGTATGTGCCCGCCAGACAATGCATGTAGAGTTCAGGCAAGAACCTGGTGACATATTGCTGCTAAATAACTGGATTACCTATCACCGCCGCAATGCTTTTCAAGATCATAAAGACATTGCTCGCAGGCGACATCTCTTGCGAATATGGCTCGCGATGCCCAACAGTCGGACGCTTGATCTCGCTTTTCTTGCGAATTATGGGGCTATTGAAGCTGGTGCTCTTCGTGGTGGTATGAAATCTGCCGTTGAATAAGTACTAAAGATTGGCTCGTTATTAGTAATTCGCCGGTAAGATAGTGCTATAAAAGGGTATTGAAATATGAGGTAGCTTTTAAGTGCTCCCTTGTACAGAATATAGAAGAACAAAAATTAACTTAGGCTAACTTAGCAAAAGCCTCTTTGGGAATATCCTGCTTTCATAAGGAATTGTTTGTATGCGTTTGTTTGCTGTACTTGGATTGTTGGTTCTTATTCTTTCCCCGCTGTCGTCTTACGCTGAAGAGACTAGCGTAATCTACGAAGGTAAAGACGGCCCCGGCAAGGGCAAGCATATCGTGTTTATAGCCTCTGACCATGAATATCGAGGCGAAGAAAGCTGTCCAGCAATTGCTCGGATTTTGGCTTACCACCATGGGTTCAAATGTACCGTGCTTTTTGGGCTCGATGCTGAAGGGTACATTCAAGCTGGTTCTTCTCGGATTCCTGGACTCGAAGTCTTAAAAGATGCAGACATGATGTTCTGTTTTCTGCGATTTGTCGCTCCTAATGACGAATCCATGCAGCACATTATTGACTACCTTGGCCGCGGTGGACCTGTGGCTGGGTTGCGGACAACAACACATGCCTTCAATGGTCTAAAGGGCAAAAACAGCAAGTACAACTACAACTCATCTGATGAAACTTATCGCCATGGATTTGGCCGACAAATACTCGGGGAAACCTGGCGACCTCCGGCTGCTGGGCACTACGGCCGCAACCATGTTTTCAGCACTCGCATGAATGTAGTTCCATCCCAGGCTAAGCATCCCGTCATGAGTGGCGTTACTGATATGCACGCAATGGCTGGCGCTTATAGTGCTGATCCCTTGCCAAATTCAGTGATTCTAGCAACAAACGAAGTTTTAAAGACCATGAAACCCGATGCCGAGCCAGTGGATAACAAACCTCCTCAGCCTGCTATATGGGTGCGAACTTATAAATCAACGTCGGGCAAAGAAGGTCGCGTGTTTGCTACGACCCAGGGTGCATCAGAAGATATCCTCAGTGACGGTGTGCGACGGTGTATCATCAACGGTGTTTTTTGGTGTATGGGACTAGAAAAACACATTAAACCAGATATGGACATTGCGTTTGTGGGTCCGTATCATCCAACTACTTTTAGTTTTGGTGGATACCGTAAGAAAGTGAAACCAGCAGATATCGCTGGTTGGGATACTCCGATTTGGAACCCAAAAGCAAGCACAGCAAAATAACCACATGCTGAATTTATACGACAAGCTTGATCGACGATCTTTTTTAAAGGTCGGCAGTTTGGGGCTAACTGGCCTGAACATGGCTGGGTTGACGCGTTTAGCTCAGGCAACAGGGGCGGCTGATCCTTGGGAGTTGTTTTCCGGCAAAGCTGTTATCTTCCTGTTTCAACAGGGTGGTCCCAGTCAATTTGAGTCTTTTGACCCCAAAATGAATGCGCCCACCAGCATTCAAAGCATGACTGGTGCTATCTCCACCAGTGTGCCCGGAACTTTTTTTGGTGGTTCCATGGGTAAACTTGCCCGCCTAGCGGATAAATTCACTGTTGTCCGTTCTTACCAAACAGGTAGCTCTGCTCACAAAATTCAGCCCATCGTTAGTGCCGATACGCATGGAGCCAATATCGGCTCGTTCTTTTCGCGGGTTGTTGGCACGAACAACCCTAAAAATGGGATGCCAACAAATGT
>DTSG01000132.1 GCA_012965455.1 Planctomycetaceae bacterium
ACAATGCGATCATTCCTCTGAAGGAACGTGTCGTGGACCAATTTTACGATCCGCTGAAGAAACTGGTCCAAATCCTCCTGCCCTCCAAAAAATCCTGACAACCCTTCGCGAGTGGGATGACTTCAAGCAGTTCCTCGAGGAGTTTTTCAGCGGGGAATTAGTACCGGACGAGTCCGCTACTCGATTTGATCCCCGATTCCGTTCGCGTTGGTGTCGATTTACGAGCAAAAATTGGTTCCCGAACCTAATCGAAAACGGTTTGGTTGGGAGGATGGCTTAAGCGACCCATCCCTTTGGCCAATTTACAGTAACGTTGTTGAATCGATCATCTTCGTGGATTCTGCTGCCTTGATTGGGCATGCACAACAGATTATTCGAAGCCAGCAGGACGGATATTTCGGCTCGTCAAGTGTGGCGCTTTGGCGACAGGTGTCGTCAATGCGACGTCGGAGGTTGACAATGTCCCAATGTCGACGATGAAACGTATTTTATAATACACTCGTATAATAGCCTAGATATCTAAAATTTCTATTTGTAGTGTATTTGGCGCGCCATCTGCACTTAACACATAGGAATGTGTTTGAAACGGAACATCAAAGGAACCTAAATTATGAAAATTCTATCCCTCGGCCTGTTTTTGATGATAGTTCTTGCTGGCGGTCAATCGTACCTAGTCGCCGAAGACGATGTTCTTAAACAGTTACAAGCTGCGAGTAACCTGCAACTGGAAAAGCAGTTTGTAAAGCAGGCTGGACGAGAGATGTTTAATGATGAAGCTGGCTGGCAGAATTGGTGCGGGCAGGTAGATCGGATGCAGCGGGGTCAAGTCAATGGTTTACAGAATATACTCAATCCACAACAACGTGTGCTCCTTGGACAGCGGCAACAACAGATGAATAACTGGATTTACCGGCAATGGCTTGTACAACAAATGTGGTTACAACAGAACGCATTTGGCGCTATGCCCTTTGGTGGACTGCCCTGGAATTTTCGGCAGCCTCAAGTGGCATATATGCCGATTGTCACGTGGCTACCTCAGGGAACTCAATTGACGGCGAGTGCCGTCGTTTCGCCGGATCGGCGGCATGTGCGGATGAGCTTGAATCCAATCTTCTCGTCGATTGGACCCGTTTATCATTACAATATGAACAATGGCGCCTATTACAGACCGAGTTATGGAAACAGTAATTCGGGGAATGTGCGCGGGGCTAATTACAACAGCCCTAGTAACGGCAACTCGACTCAGCGACCGATTCCGGCGTGGTATCGGAAAATAAGGAATAATCCCTGACCGTTTGTGATATGTTATCACGGCAACGCTGAAAACTGGTTAAATATGAGTCGGTCGCCGGCGTTTAAGGTCCATCTCAGCGAAATATATCATCATGAACACGGGCAATATGATAACCCATACGCCCCATAGCATTCCGTTATTCAGGAAGAGAATGCGGGACACTTCAGCGAGACGATCCGGCGTGTAAACAATACGGACGTCTAATATAGGATCGATCTTATCACCGTTGATCAATGCTAATGCTTCGGCAATCCAAAGAACACAGGCGCAAATGAGGAAAATTCCTTGACAGCAAAGCGCGGTACCGCAGCCAGCACGAACCGCCTTAAAGCCGGCCTCGGAGTTGTATTGAACTAGGATGATCACCGTTCCAATTAATGCGCAAAGTATTCCACCCACAGACATCCCCATAAATAACATTAGGATGTATGTCAGGATGTCCTCAATACCAGTCATGTTGATGTTGCCCTGGGTGTTTTTGCCGAGGTGTTCTAACAAGAGAGTTCGATCCAACGCTCGTTCGACAAAAGTCACCACAAACAGCACAAAGGGAACAATTGTAAGACCAGCTCCACCCACGACCAACCAAGTGAAATTTGACTTGCTGTACTCGATTTCTGGTGCTTCGTCAGGCATTAGACTTGCGGGGATGTTCATTAGTTCGTGTCCAAAAGTTGGTCAGGAAAGAAGGTGTTTGGTGCAACGTAGTATACATCAACCATATGAAAAGAACAGCTTGGATGAGTCGGGAGCGTTGCCTTTTCCGTGATCATTTGGAAGTTGAAAGTTCAACTCCAAATCCCAAACCGGTGTTGCAGCATGCCCTGCCCTGCGAGACCCTAGTGGGCGGATTAAATGCCCTAAACCAATCACGACCCGATTCTGCCAAGGGAGTGGGATCCAGCGCCATTATTGCCGGTAACGCAAATGGCTCACTACCGCGGTGAGGGCAGACTCGCACTTCATTGCGAGCTGCCAATTCATAAATGGCAATAAGCGTCGATAAACCGCCACACCAATTCACGTCCGGTTGGTATACATCGTGGGCGTGGGCATCGACCAAGCGGCGAAATCCACATATCAAATATTCGTGCTCGCCGCCCGCAATTGGAATTGGAGAGTGCCGGCAGAGCTCAGTGTAAGACGCGATTTCCTGCGGCAACAAAGGTTCCTCAATCCATGCGATATCGTATTTGCAAATCCGTTCGGCTAACTTACGGGTGGTTGAGATATCCCAATTCCCAAATGCGTCTAACATCAATTCGCAGTCTGGTCCTACTGCGTCCCGCGTCCGCTGAACCAGTTTCTCGATGTCACGAATGTCGGGGTCGCTACCATAGCGCTCTAGATGCAATTTCACGGCAGCCATGCCCTGTTCTGCTGCCAGCAGTGCGCCTACATCGTCAAAAACCGTCTGGTACATCGGACAGCTAGCGTGCGGGTCGTGACTCGGGTCCATGATTTGGAGAATCGTTGAATTATGAGATTTTGCATAGGCATCCCATATCGCCAGATCTATGCCAGAGATGGCCATAGGTACGATTCCGCTGAGTCCATAAAAACTCGTGAATTTGCACATGTGGTCGTGTAATTCAAGCGGCGTCAGGAACTCTTTGCCCGTAAGTTCCATCCGCATGACAGAGTCGATCACGTGAATCGACGCGACACCACCGCCACCAACGCCAAGTCCGATAACGCCCGACTCAAGCTGAACTTCGACAATAATTTGTCCCAGCGACGTTCGCCAATCCTCAGGGCTACCGGGTGTAGATGGTTGCCACGCGCGAATTGTCGAGACTGTAAAAGCTGAGGCTGGGATTGATACGCGCATTAATAAGTCTAGTGATAGATGGACAAGAGTATATCTGTGTTAACGACAGTGGTATGGTAGCCCGGCATCAGTTAATACGGCTATTTGCACCATAAATGGCAATGCAGCACTTCTCAGTTTAACCAATATTATCTGTTCACGGTTCCCTAGGTTTAACTAAAATGAAATTACCACCGTGCATCCATGCTGGCGGTATTTCGCAATCCTTGCAAAGCAAACTCCATGAACAATTCTGAATTGGTGTCGCAGCTCGAACAGTTGGTCGCAACTAGTCGCTTTAGCCGGGCGCGTAAGGCATGTCTAGCGAAGTTCATTGGTAAGCAGTACAGCGTTAGGGGAATCCTCTCGCGAGTTAGCAATACAACGGGGTATTTACGCAGGCGGGGACTGCGTAAAGGCAAGACGATTACGCTTCAAATCACCGGCAGTGATACCGAACTATCCATCAAGTGCGATCGCGCGCGGTCTGTATCTATTGCTGATCATAACGTATCCGAACCGTTCGCAATTAGCGTCACTATTACCGGTTACGACGACGTGCGACAACAACTCGAAGCAGAAGAAATAGCGGATACAAAATCAACCACGCACACAGAATCAGCAGACGCGTCCGCCAACACGGATGTTGAAAACCAGCCACAACTTACAGAGGGATCCGAAATTGATAAACTGCTTGACCCAACTGCTACAGATAACCATGCGGACCAACTACTAGACGAACTGGAGCAAATGCAATTGGAATCACATCAGTTCCTTGCGGAAGTAGCTGGCGATATCAATAAGGCCCAAACGAGTAATGTGGTCTTAGTATCCCCCGGCACTGATGATCCTCCTGCCACAGAGCCTGCGCTGTCCGCGAGGGAGAGCCCTATCGAATCTCCCAATGAAGAGGGACCTTCGGTTAATGCTGAATCCTTGAGCGCCGAGACTACGCAAGCAAGCAACGATGAGGACAAGACTTCCCGATCAAGCGATAGCGCAGAAAAATCTTCACGGCTGAAAGTGGTTGACAAAGAGGTGCCAACAGTCGTTAGGGTACCTAGTTCACGATTACCCTTGTCCGCAGCGGCACCGAACAAGGAGCAAAAAAGGGACGCTCCTGTGGATGATATCGCCAGCAGTGAAATAGCCGAAATCGAAGAGATTGAAACGGGAACAGGCAAAAATCGTTTGGAAGATTTACGCCGTGAAATTCTTGGCGATCAGCAAAATCCGATTGTGCAGAGGGACTTTGGTCAGATAGTCTCC
>DTSG01000133.1 GCA_012965455.1 Planctomycetaceae bacterium
AACCAACGCTCATAACAAAACGGCCTCGAAGATCTGGTGTGCTGCTATTGCCATCGCAAATAGCCCAGCCACCGGGGATGTCGCTTGAGTTCCACATGATAATTCCCCCAACGGGCACAAAACCATAACCGCTGCGCGCATCGGTATTATTGGCAAGCGTTTGAGCAATTGCAGACACTTCCGCAGTGCCTGAATCTTTTGCTGAAACCGCATGTTGAGATAACTGTGAGTAGGGGGTTGTCAGCAACCGCAAACGTGGCGTGATATCAACACCATCAACAATCAGCCCAATATAACGGGCATCAGCATCGGTCTTACCTGGTTCCATGTTTTGGAACAGGTTGTCACCTGCCAGCTTTGTGCCTTCACCAAGGATAACACTGAAATATCCTTTATCGACAGTCACCGTCTGTTCCTCACCCCATATCGTGTTGCCATCTTCCTCGGCATCATACACATAGAACTGCACGGTTTTGTTGACCGGCGAGGTCTTGCCGACAGGGTCCCCGTTGGCGTCCAGCAAATTACCCTGATAGCTCATTAATGTGGGGGTATCATCGGCTTGAGCCAACGTTGGGAGTGCGAAACCCAGTGCGATTGCACCAAGTATTTTTACATGGTTTATGATTGTTTTTTTCATTGTTTTATATTGTTGAATGTTAGTTCTTGTTGTTTTGGTTCTTGTTGTTTGTCATTTTAAAGATTCTATTCACCACCCTCGCTGCCATCTTCCTCAGATTCTTCTTCCTCTTCTGAACTCCCCGTATTGGGCTTGGCAGGAGGGGTCACATAGGGCGAGAGATACTTGCCGGCTATTGGCAGGTCGCTATCGGTAAAGTCTGCAATTTGGCTGACCGTCTGACCGTGGTGGGTCGACACAGAAATCGAGTCCGCCCCGGTGGTTTCCCTATGAATGGTTTCAATGTAGTACGCCCGCCCACGTTGAAGATGAACCGGGTCCGACTGGCTTGATGCCGCCCCATACTCTCTCGGTTTTTCAGAACTGGCAGTAGCGATTAGCCTTTTATTGTTGATACTTGAATCGGTGCTCAACCAAAGCTGGCCCTCGTCTTCAGAGGAAACAGCAAACCTGTACCATCCTGTCTTGTCTGGGTGAAAATAACCTTGGATCAATGTCCCGTATTGGTCTTTGTGCCCGCTGGCTGCCTTGTCAATATTCCCCAGATTAGGAAACTCATAGTAGGGAAGCTCGAATAGTTTGTCAGGGGATTGGGGAAACTTTGAATTTTCGGTGAGCCCCTTCACTCCCGCATAAAGGGTGTTTTCCTCAAACAAAGCTGGAATTTCAGGGGTTTTGATATCCCCGACACTCTTGCCCTCAGGAAGTTCATCCCCTTCTTCATAAAGGGTCGCTGGAACTAAAGCCTCTAACAGGTTCACCGAGTAATACAACTTTGCTCCAATTTTGCCCTGGGGGAATGATGGAACATAAGAACTTCCGCTGCCTAGGTCTGCGCCAGGTGTATCAATTGTCTGGGTGCCATCGGCGCCAAGCGCCGGATGGCTGCTAATCCGGTTCAGGACGAAAGTGCCCCGGGTAAAGTAGTGTGTTTTTTCGGCTCCTGAACCCTCCAGTGTTATAATCTCGTTGTATTTACCAGTGACACGTTTCTGGAGCCGGGTCAGTGAATCAAAGTCCTCTGGAGCCGGGTCAAAATCCAGACGAATGTCACGGATGATGCCAAACGACTCCACCCCCTGGGTAAGCTCGTTCTCGTAGCGGGCATCAATGTTGTCGTGATCAGGATGGTATGTATGCAGAAATGGGTTGGATGACTGATCGTTGTAATCGGTCTTCACTGAGACCACCACGTTTTCGCCCGGCGCAATCTCACCCGCACAGGACCAGGATGCTTCATCCTTCTTCCATGGCAGGTGAACCGCGGAAACACGCCTTGCCGAAGCCAGTTGGGTGGGCTCAAGATCAGATTCCTTTGCGGTAAGAATTGTCTGGGTGAGCTGTTCTGCCCCTTTTTGAACACCATGGTAGATGGTTTGATAAAGTTTCAATCCCCCGGCGGAATCCGAGCCCTGATGCAGAATCAGCCGAAGTGGAAACGGGTTTGGAACTTTGCCATAGGAATTATTTGTACCCAAAATCTTGGCCTTACCTTCCGCGTTAACTTCAATCGACTCTGTTTCCGGGTTCTTTTTGAAATAGATTAGATCATGTCGCACCTCGTTGATTTTTGCGTTACCCACCCAAAGGCCTGTGTTTGAGCCCTTGGTGGCCCTAACCGGCACCCTGACCTGTGAATGACCCAGCGAGTCTTCAAACTCCAAAAGTGAGCCGTATATTGTTCCTGTGGCATCGGTAAAGCCGGTCCGGTCCAGTCCTATAATGATTTCCCTGCTTGAACCTGGCTTGCCGGCCGCTGTCAGCGTCACCCTGTGGCTTCCTCCAACATCCAAATCCGACTGACCGTAGCTCAGGTCAGTCGGGTCCATGTCCCCACGCACCATGAGTTTAATGCCTGCCGCATAAGCTTGCTGTCCGGACGGCTTTTCCGGGGCTGACTCTGAACTCTTGTGATTAATTGTGACGACCAAACCCTTGCTGGTTCGGTTACGAACAATGACACGGTATTGCCCCCTCGTTTTGGCAAAAACAAGCCCCCTATAATCCTGCAAAACAAGATCGAACGGCCCAAAATAGTTGTTGAATTGCCCTTCCTTTGACCTAACCCAGAAGGCCTCGCCACGATTAACCTTTGTACTGCGCAAGGCAAACACCTCACTCGGGTTGGTTGAATCTAAATCCCCACCATCGTAACGAAAGAACTCAAGGTCATTCAGGGCTTTCTGCCTAAAATAGGAGTCAATCGTGGGAGCAGTGGTGTCTTGTGTGGAAAAGCCAATCAAGTTCAATCCTGTGGACGTCCAAGTATAACTGGGCGGTACAGGTTGACCCTTTACAGCCCAGTCTTTGTTGCTTGATGGCGCCCAGCCCCCAGCCTCATCGGGTGTCCCATAACGAACCAAATAGGACGCATTACCAACCAGTCGCTGCAAACTCGATGAAGGCCCCAAATTCTTGGTCCAACTCAACCACCTTGACTTTTTGTTGGTCGGCGTGTCCGGGCTCTTGATAAACTGAGCATCGCTAACCTGTGGCTTCCAAAGCCAAATCTCCTCAATATTCTCATCCAAACCTTCCAACTCATTGATGGTGGCATATGATGCATCTACATGCAGATACACCGCGTTCCAGCCCGGCTTCAACTCCATCGTCTGCGTCGACCACTGGGCATAGCCCGACAAGCTGCCCAAGCCCAGCATTACCGAAACTGCTATACTCTTTATTTTCATCATTTGAACTTTCTTTCCATTTGACCCTAAAGTTTTCGATACAAATACCATGTACCCTGTAAATTCAACCTTTGAGGCGCCGACAAAGGAACCCCTTCACTTAATCCTCCAAATATCACAAGGTCAGCACCGGTCCAGATCGCAGTATGTCCAGAACGCTTCAATGGACTTCCAACTGTCGTCAGTGAGCGCCACTTGTTCTTCTTCGGATCCAGCGCATAACCGGTGTTTACGTCTCCCGTTGTCGTCGTTCCTCCAAAAATTACCATCTCCACTCCTGTCCAGGTCGCCGTGTGCTTCTCTCTCGGCCCAGGACCTCCTAAAACCTGAAGATTCCTCCAAGTATCTTTTTGGGGATCATAGGCATATCCGCTTCCATCCTTAGCACCGTTTGTTTGCCCTCCAAATACCAACATCTCGCTTCCGCTCCACACCGTTGTATGTCCTGATCTTGATGTCGGTCCACCATCCATGTTTATTTGCCGCCATTTATCAGAATCCGGATTGTACGCTGCTCCGTCACCAAATTTGCCACCTTTTCCCACCCCCCCAAAAACCAGCATCTCGCTCCCCGTCCATACCGCCGTATGCCCACTACGCGAATCCAAATCGTGCCCCGAACTAAGTTGGCGCCACTTGCCTGTTGACGGTTTATAAGCCGCACCATCGCTCATTTGATCAAATCCATTTCGACCTCCCCAAACCAACATCTCGTTTCCCGTCCATACCGCAACATGGCCCCGCCGAGCGCTGAAAAACTGAATCGACGGGGATGACAGCGGTTCCCATGACAACTCGGCCGGAGTGTAGATGCCCCCGTCTGAAAGATGGCCATCCTCTCCAACTCCCCCCCAAATTATCATCCTGTCCCCGGCCCAGACGGCTGTGTGGCCAAGTCGGGCACTCGGGGCATCCGCAGATGGGATCAAAGACCAAAAGTCCCCATCAGCATCGTAAAACCAGCCTTGCCTAGAATAGAAGCTCTTGCCTGATGTCCCTCCCCACACATACATTGCACCCG
>DTSG01000134.1 GCA_012965455.1 Planctomycetaceae bacterium
CGTATCGTCCACGAGATTGAATGCGGCTCGATCCGTTCCTGAATCCACCCTTTCCCAGCCGGAATAGGTTTCCGTCCGCGTGTTGCCCTTGCTGTCGGTTACTGTTCGGGTCCGCGTGTAATGTTCCTCGATCGAATATTTATACCAACAACAGGGTGATTCATTGAGATAACTTTGTAGTGGATAACGTAATTCAACCGTTCCTTTGACTTCATTGAGTCCAATGAAGACTCCTTTAACTTTTGAAGTTGGTGTATCTTCAATAAGCCGTTTTCGTTTTGTCGATGTCCAGTAATACACCAGACAAAAAATGAACAAGCCGGCAGATACGACAACAGCTATTACCGTTCCGGCGAAAACACCGCCATCGTCAGCCAACGGAAATGCATTCTGCAAGAATTCCATTCTCTACAACCTTGTGTGTATCTGAGTTCATTAAACCGGCAAAAACTCGCTCCGGTCGATTTCTATTGCCTGCGAGTTTCGTTCTAATATAGATATGCCAACTCCGCACTTCATCATACCGGAAATGATCATGCCCGACTGTCTCAACTTTCAATTCTGTTTCACTGTAGGGCCCAGGATCATGATCCTGACCACCATGACAAGCTTGCTGCTGTGTATGGTAACCCACGGTGATGAACCACCGCAAACGATTGCACCGCAACTGATTACGCAGCAACCTCTGCTAAATGCAACTGCCGGTAAAACCAACGATTCCGACGTGAAATCCACTGTGAGTTTCTATGCCATGGGAGATGTCCCCTACGCTCCGGAAGAAGATCTGCTACTGCCCAAACAAATAGCAAACCTACCGACCGACGGCCGTTTTCTGATTCATGTCGGTGACATCAAAGATGGCGCCACCCCCTGTGATGAATTAATTTACACCAAAGTCGCCTCAATGCTCGGCAAATCAAAACTCCCCACATTCATTATTCCAGGCGACAACGAATGGAATGATTGCGAGAATCCTGCACAAGGCTGGAAGTACTGGCTGAAACACTTCAACAACTTTGATACCAAATGGAAATATGATTTTGTGGTCAGCCGCCAAAAGGTACGCAATGAGAACTTTACCTTCAATCTTAAGGGAGCTCTGTTCATTGGAATTAACCTTGTTGGTGGTCGAGTGCAGGATGCTGCGGAATGGAAAACTCGCCACGCACAGAACATTACCTGGATTGAATCGACCCTTAAGGCCAACCATAAGAATTTTCACGCCATCGTTTTATTTGGCCACGCACACCCGATGATTAACCATAACGATTTCTTCACACCGCTGGTGCCAATTGTGAAAACAACCAACGTCCCGCTACTCTATCTACACGGCGATGGTCACAGGTGGATCCAAGACAAATCGTTAGGTACGGACTTAATTACTCGAGTCCAAGTTGACCAGGGCGGGATCGCGCCGCCTGTTAAAGTCACGGTGACTCACGACCCCAACGAACCCTTTATATTTGATCGACGACTCCCAAAAACTCCATGATATCTAAGTCCTCTTTGCTCACCATCGTCGCTCTCATAGCTTGCTTGGCATATTCAAGCAACGCAGCAGAACGACCAGCAACACCTATGCCAACCGCCTGGTCTTGGATTAGCGCGACCAATAGCGATAGCGTTGAAAAGGCTGGAAGTTGGCAGCGCGATCAATTCAGATACGCTCATGCGGCTCATCTCAAGAGCTACCAAGACGGTGCTGAATTGACCATTGCATTTTCAGGAACGGCCATCGGCATCCGACTCGCCGGACAAAACACGCCGGAGTATTCAGGACAAGGAGCCGCCAGTCAGGGACGACTTGTATGTAGCATCGATGGTACGGTTGCAAAAACGATTTATTGCACCCATACGGGCCGCGAACAGATCCTAGCGCATGGTCTCAAGCCTGGCGATCACATCCTGAAAATCCACCATGCCGCTGTGAACAACCAAACCGGATGTCGGATCGACGGTTTTTGGACGCTCCCCGCTGCAACGGGTAGTGTAACATTCCAATTGACTGGTGAACGATCACAGTTCCTCACCGACTGTCGCCTGATTGTTGTTCAAGGCGACAAAATCATCCGCTCCACAATCGCTCGAAATTGGATATCGGGAACCTGTTCACTGTTACTACCAGCAGGGTCGAATTATCAAATTGCAATTCAAGCGTCTGGTTGGCAATCAGTAAGCAGTTCAGCGTTTGACATTACTGCCAATTCCGAAACGACGCTAACGCTGCCGTTTTTAAAGCGAACCATTAGCACAATTCCATATCACTTCCGCTACCCGAGTATTAACAACCAAGCCATACGCACGCGGGGATCAACTTTCCGTGCTAGGTTCCTGGGATTTACCGCAACGATCCAAACTGTCCGCATCAAACGTGAAATCGGCAACAAGACAATTTCGCGATTACTAGAGTTTCGCGAATTATCCGATCGCGCAGATTACTACGACCGCGAAGTTGAGGTAATAATCCCTGCGGATACACCGGTTGGAATTTATGACCTAGAAATTTCCATCGAGGGCAGTGGCCGTACCAGCGTGGCAAGGTCACCTCGGTCTGTAGCAATTATTACAAACTACACTCAAAACCCACGCTTCGTGTCGTGGGGGCACCTCGATACCTCAGGGCAGTACCAAGCAGAGTATCTACAACGACTGTGCACCATGGTAGACATCATTGCCCCAGATATGGTACTCGCCAGCAATTGCGTAAACCCTGCCTATATTTCAGGCGCCATGGCCTCGCTACGATCCCCCTATATGGTGAATTTTGGCAACCACCAAATGCCTGGCCACAAACATTGGTACGGAGCGGATATACAGATCGTTCCACTCACGCCTCAAATCAACGTTCTCAACTACGCACTACCATGGTTTCATGGCACCGAGGCCGCCAGTGGACTTTTCAATCGTTACCCCGACGCCACATACAACATCATCAATGGCTTCGAGCCCAACGCACCCATCGAGTTCCTCAATCAACACAAAGTCCGCTTGATACACGACGCACACGGACTGGGGAGCAAAGCCATGATTATCGCGGGTACTCAAACACAACGAGTCGGCAAGACAAATTCCAATAGTTTTCGAGTCATCCAATTTAAGGATGGTACGGTAGAATCTTGTACCTATAACAATCACCCGACAGCTCCAATTCCGTTTGCCCGCACTCAAGTCATGCCGTTACAGGTCAAGCAAACCGTTGAGAACGACACCTATACCGCCACGGTTACTAACGAACTTAAAATGGATTTTAGAGATGCGACGATCCGCTTCCTCGTTCCCGCTGATCAAACATATCGAACATCCGGCGGTGAAATCACATCCACCGCCCTTAGTGATGATAAATCGCTACTGGAAATCATCGTTTCCATCGACATTCCCCAGGAAACCGTTTTTTCACTCAATCTCAGCCCCAACTAACCACAACAGGTGGTAACTAGTGCTAATTGATGTTATTTCGTGGTCCGTTTTTATCTATAATACAATTAAGACTTCCAAAAACAAATCCTCGATCAACAATTGAGTTCCCGCATGGCAACGCACACAAATTGTGAATCAATAACTCGCCGAGACTGTTTGCAATTCGGCTTAGGCGGCATGCTTGGTGGCGGTTTAGCCAACTTATTGCACGCTCAAGCAATCGCCCGAGATTCTTCGCAGCGAACCGCCACTGCCAAACGCTGTATTTTAATCTGGATGGACGGCGGGCCCACTCATTACGAAATGTTCGACCCTAAGCCAGGTGCACCTCAAGAAATCCGTGGTGAATTTGGTGCAATCCAAACAACGATCGCTGGGGTTCATTTTAGCGAGAAGATGGAACAACTCTCCCAACTTACTGACAAGTGTTCCATCATCCGTTCGATCCGCCACAACCAAGGTAATCACGGTGCTGGCAACCATTACATGATGACCGGTGCCCCGCCGCGTATTCCAGTGGGCTGTGGAGCGTTTGTTAGTTTCCACCCCAGCATGGGTTCCGTCGTCAGTTATCACCATGACCAACGTCACCCACAAAGCCCCATGCCGGGTTATTTCAGCTTGCCGCGGATGAGCCGTAGTGGCGGCCCAAATTTCCTCGGCGCTAAATACGCCCCGTTCGTTGTTCCCGACGATCCGAACAGCAGCGGATTTAAGGTTCGTGACGTTACGGTTCCCAGTGGAATTGACGACACACAATTTCAATCTCGCTCAGGCCTCCGCAGTCGACTCGACAAACTTACGCGTCTTAACGACGAAGCTTCCGGAGATCCGGCGGCCGCAATTCAACAGTACTACGAGCAGGGATACGATTTGGTCATGTCCGCCGAAGCTCAGATCGCCTTTGACATTAGTCGTGAATCCGATAAGATTCGCGACCGTTATCAGCGCGACTCCTTTGGGCAACGATGCCTGTTGGCCCGGCGTCTGGTAGAGGCCGACGTGCCCTTCGTCACCGTATACGATGGCGGCTGGGATCATCACCGAGACATTTTCACCGCACTCAAGCCACGCCTGCCATCTTGGGACCAAACCGTTGCCACGTTGATTGAAGACTTGGATGAACGAGGGATGCTCGAGGAAACACTTGTCCTAGCACTCGGCGAATTCGGTCGTACCCCCAAAGTCAACAGCCGCGGCGGACGCGATCACTGGTCCAATGCGATGAGTGTCTTAATCGCCGGCGGTGGTACCCCGGGCGGTTTAATCGTCGGGGCGACAGATCGCAACGGTTATTCAGCGGTGGATAACGTTAAAAGCCCCGAGAATTTTGTCTCCACAGTCTACGCAAAACTCGGCATCAACCCCGATCAAATGCTGTATACACCCAACGGCCGACCGACACACCTAGTCTCCGACCCCAACCCCATCCGCGAATTAATGGGTTAAGCCCTATCAATGGGTGGTCACAGAAGTGTTGACATTACGCCCCGCAATTGCGTATATATCAACCATAAATACCTGCCTTATAAACCATTTCTGGGGTCGCAATATGTTTCCTAGTCAGCAAAAAAGCAAGCAGACACGCTCAACACGGTTGCAAGTTGAATCACTTGAAAATCGAATTGTGTTATCAGCCAGTCCGTGGCAAAACCCCTTGAATTCGATGGACATCAATGGCGACACCTATGTCACACCGATCGACGCGTTGCTACCCATTAACGAATTGAATCTTGGCGTCACCGGCACGCTGCAACAATCCGCTGCGCCTCCCATTTTACATGACATGATGGACAATGTTTCATCATTTTATATGGACTCGAACGGCGACGGCTATCTGTCAGCTGCGGATGTTGTTGGCATCATAAATCTGCTTGCCGATTTTGATCCCTTTGTTGACACGGAAGATTTTCCCGCGGGAGAGCAAAGCGACCGTTATCCTGATGTCCCCGGCATTGACGCTGCCATGCTCGCAATGGATTGGGGCTATGCCTTTGTCGATTCCGAATTAAACAACGCCTACGATGCCGATGCATTTCAATTTGTCGCCTCCGACGACCGAGTAGCTATTGACCTGTACAACATTGATGTTCCCGACGGATTGACGGTTGAACTGCTCAATTCCAACCTCGAAACCATCGCCACGAGCAACGTCGGCGGCATGGATAATTGGGGAGAATCAAATATCGATGTGCCCGTGGAATCAGCAAGCACGTATTACATCGTCATCACGGGCACGACGCCGACCGATACGGGTGAGTACGTATTGGACGTCTATCAATATGAGGATGACTGGTGGGAACCAACCACGGATTCCGAACAAGGCGACGACATACACGGTGACACCCCAGAAACGGCAACGGCTCTGGAAATCGAATACGGCTATCACAATCTAACAAGCCACATTGATTGGATCGATGATGTTGACATTTTCGAAATCACCGTCGAACAAGGACAACTCGATTTCTCGGTTTACCCTCTGGACAATGAATCACTACTGAAACTTTCGGTAACCGATAACAACGGCGAACTCATCGCCCTTATCCAAGGTAATCATGAGGGCGCTTACGCTGGAATTACCGTTACCGCGGGAACATACCACCTTAGTGTTGATTCGATAAACGATATGCCAGGCGAGTACATGCTTGATGTTGCTCATTGGGGCAATTACGAGTGGCAACCCACCGCCGATGCGGTCATGGGTGATGACATTCACGTCGACGCAATTGGCCCAGATGCCACTATACTGGAAACTCAAGACGACTTTTTACAGCGCAGCAGTCACGTCGACACGGCAGATGATGTCGATGTTTTCCTCGTAACCGCCACTGAGGATTTTATTTCGACGACCACATATGCATCTGACTGGACGATTGACGCATTCCCAGACGTTCGCTTTTTTGACAGTGCTGGAAACGAACAACACCAGATAGTGATCTGTTTTTTCGAAGACGATCAACTTGGTTACGACGACTCGGATTTCGCGGATGATTTTGAAATCTCGATTCGGGACATTGTATTCACAGCTGACGACTTGCTTGCGAATGAATCTCAGCCACTTAGTTACTGGCCGGGTGGCATGTACCCGGTCACCGCTGGTGAACAGTACTACGTAGCAGTCGACGGGGGAATTGAACAATTTGTAGGACAATATACTCTCGAAATTAATCAATTCTCTGCG
The DNA here is from genome assembly GCA_012965455.1 of Planctomycetaceae bacterium. Taxonomy (GTDB): domain Bacteria; phylum Planctomycetota; class Planctomycetia; order Pirellulales; family Pirellulaceae; genus UBA721. The sequence goes on from DTSG01000134.1 coordinate 6,599, forward strand.
GAACCTTGGTTTTTCGCCCAACCGCTCGACGCCGAATAGGAAAAACGAGAAACCGGCAATTCATTACTGGCAGTTCAAGGTTGTACCCCTTCTCGCGTCCGATAAAATGATATGATAGATGCACACTTCTGGTGCCCATCAACTATTTGTATCCCGGATTAACCATGCGAACAGCGTTCTTCATCTTGCTAGCCTTGGCGTGTACTTGCCAAGCACAAACCACACCCCAAACCTTTACAACGGTCTTCAAAAAAGGCGAAGCTGGATACAATTCCTATCGCATTCCAGCAATTATTACAACAAAGCAAGATACGCTATTGGCATTTATCGAAGCGCGTAAAGACTCACAAGGTGACGCCGGGAACATTGACTTGCTAGTCAAACGGTCCGCCGACCATGGGGAAACTTGGGGCCCAGCGATACTCGTGTGGGACGATGAAAATAATACATGTGGTAACCCTGCCCCTGTCGTTGACCAAAGCACTGGCACCATCTGGTTACTACTGACTTGGAATTTTGGCAGTGATCATGAAGGTGCGATCAAGGCTGGTACGAGCAAACACCCGCGACACGTCTTTATCTCATCATCAATCGACGACGGTAACCACTGGGCCGCACCCACACGCATCAGCAGCGCTCGCAAAGACCATTGGCGCTGGTACGCCACTGGACCAGGAAATGGAATACAACTCACACGTGGTCCTCATAAAGGCCGCTTGGTCATCCCCTGCAATCATTCGGATCATTCCAATAAAGACCTGCACCCGTATCGCAGCCACATTGTCTATTCGGACGACAATGGCAAACATTGGGAAATTGGAGGCATCCAACCAGAGAAAACAAACGAATCAGCTGTAGCTGAATTATCCAACGGTGGTGTTCTCCAATCGATGCGATCCTATCACGGCAAACACAACCGCGCCATGGCAATCAGTAACGACGGTGGCAGCACATTTGCGGAAGTCTATTTGGACAATGCACTGCAAACCCCGGTCTGCCAAGGCAGTGTTCTACGCTACTCTTTTTCGAACAATGGCAACGGCATTCTCCTGCACAGTAACCCAGCCGGCCAAGGGCGTGATCACCTCACGATTTCCATGAGCCAGGACGATGGTAAAACATGGCCATGGCAAAAAGTGGTCTACGCTGGCGGCGGTGCCTATTCTAACCTCGTTCGCTTGCCAACTGGACAAGTCGGCATTCTATTCGAAAAAGACAACTATCAAACTGTCTCGTTTACGACCTTTTCAATTAACTGGATTAAGTCAAAATAATAGCACATCAAGTTAGCAAACGTGTCCAACCACGACGCTGGCTTTTTTACCAACAGGAGCAAACACATGCTGTCGATACACAAATATTTATTCCGAGCTATTTTCTTCAGCGCGACCCTAGCGTGCTGCCAAGTAGGTACGCTCGCGCACGCTCAAGCGGACGCGCAAACCATCGGCACTCAAAAAAGCGAATCCGGTATTCGACATTCATTTCTTGTAACCGGTTCCATCACGGCCATTATTGGTGAAGACAATCAAATTAAGTGGCAAGTCCCGGGAAGTTCACGTGACGGATTTGTATTACCAAATGGCAATGTGCTCGTTTCCATTGCAAACAGCGCCCGCGAATACACACGAGACGGAAAACTCGTATTTCAGTACAAATTGGATCCCGTCAACAAAGAACTCGGAACTGTCGTGCGGCTTAAAAGCGGAAATACGATGGTCGTGGAACGCGGAGCTAAACCACGAATCCTAGAGATCACTCCGGACGGTAAAATTGCTGTCAACGTGCCCTTACAACCCGACACCAACAACGCTCATATGCAAACCCGCATGGCGCGGAAACTACCCAACGGTGACTATCTAGTCCCTCATCTACTAGGGTTCGCTGTCAAACAATATGACAATCAAGGCAATGTGAAACTTACTATCAAAACAGATCTCGCTGAACTTGGAGGGCGCGCGGAAGAAAATTGGCCTTTCACCGCAATACTCCTAGAATCCAATAACATCTTGGTAAACCTCACCCACGGCAACAAAACGGTCGAGTTTGATCAAGCAGGGAAAGTTGTCTGGCGAGTTGACAATAGCCATGTTGCCGGCAGATTTGATGATCCCTGTGGTGCACAGCGGTTAGGCAATGGTAACACGGTCATCTGCAGCTACCACCAACAAGCCGCCGACAAACCTCGAGCATTTGAAATCACTCGCGACAAACAGGTCGTCTGGGAATTCTTTTCACCAAACGTTTCATTGCACGAAATTCACGTGCTAACAACCAATGGTAAATCGGTAATAGCGTCGTCGCGAAAATAGCCACGCTTCACGCGTCAACATTTCCAACCAATTGGTGATGTTCATTTGCGACTGCATATATTCTACTAGAATTACTGTTTATTTTTTGAACAGTAATTTCCTCAGTCAAAGCAACCCTCTGGAATGACAATATTTTGCAAATCAAAACGCTTTTTACTCTAATCACGCTGTTGCTAGTACCGACACTAATCACGCCGGCTGCATTTTCTCAAGACAAGCCAGTCGCTCAAGGTCTCGCCACAACTACGGCAGTGGATGATTCCTATAAATTTGAATCCGTCGGCGAATTCCAAGTTGGTGCGTGCAAGGCTTATTCCTACAAAATGACATCTCAAACATGGCAAGGTAAACCTTGGACGCATTGGCTTTCGATTCTCGTGCCGCCGACCGTGGACCATGCGGATGCCGCTGTCTTGTTTATTACTGGTGGATCGACCAACAGCAGTCAACCAAAGCCCGACTCCACCGAAGCTCAACTGTTCGGCGTCATTGCAACCATGGCCAAATCACCTATCGCCATTCTCCAACAAGTCCCGAACCAGCCATTGCAAGACGGACTACGGGAAGATGATTTGATCGCATTTACCTTTGACAAATACCTCACCAATCAAGGCGATGACTGGCCGCTGCTGCTACCGATGGTAGAAAGTGCGCGGCGCGCAATGGACACAGTCTCCACCGTTATGACAGAGAAAGCCGGAGCAGCTATCGAGCGTTTCGTAATCTCTGGCGCATCAAAACGAGGTTGGACCACTTGGTTAACCGCAGCGGCGGACAAACGCGTCATCGCGATCGCGCCGATGGTTATCGACATGCTCAACATGCAGCCACAGATGGAACAACAAATTAAATCATACGGTAAATTCAGTGGCCAAATCGATCCCTACTCCAAACTGAAAATCCAAGATCGATTGCCCACACCCCGCGGCAAACAACTAGCAGCGATCGTTGACCCCTACGCATATCGCCAAAGCCTAACCCTGCCCAAACTAATGGTTCTCGGCACCAACGATCCCTACTGGACTGTGGATGCATCGAGTCTCTATTACCCTGGGTTAACTGGCACTAAACATCTTTATTATTTAGCCAATGCTGGTCACGGACTGGGCGCCTCAATTGCCCCAACGGTAGCAACCTTTTTTAAGAAATCAATCGACGGTGAGACGTTCGAATTGATTAAGTGGCAACATGGTACCGACGGCTTGTTCCATGTTAAATGGAAAGGCGAAAACGGTCAGGCACGTTTATGGACTGCGACCAGCGAGACTCGCGACTTCCGCCAAAGCAAATGGACATCCCAAGATTTGGTCGGTGATAATTCCATCGGCGTAAACCTCCCTGAGCCTAAATCTGGCTGGTTAGCATATTACGTGCAGGTTGAATTACCCGGCTTACTCGCGTTCAAATACAGCATCTGCACCGAAATCCAAGTCCTCCCCAAAAAGTTTCCCTTCACCTATCCTGCTGAAACCCCAAAATAGGCATATGCGAACTATTTACTTGGCTCTCGTTACCTGTGTTTACAGCCTTTTAAACGGTGAGGTTCTAACGGCTACGGATGTCCCAGACACCCCCTATGTTTTGGTGTTGGGAACGGCACAAGACGGGGGTTATCCTCAAGCCGGCTGTGAAAAACAATGCTGTCAATCGTTGCGGTCAAGCGGCACTACGGGAAGTCATGTCACGTCGCTAGGAATCATTGATCCCATCTCAAAACAACGCTGGATCATTGACTGCACTCCTGATTTTCCCGCACAGCTATCCCTGCTCGACAAATATGCTCCCAGCAAACAAAAACGGAAACCCGTTTCGGGAATATTCCTAACCCACGCTCATGTTGGCCATTATGCGGGTCTCATCAATTTGGGGCGCGAGATCATGGGCACTCAGGGTGTACCGGTGTCAGCCATGCCACGGTGCAAAACCTTTTTAGAAACACAAGGACCTTGGAGCCTGTTGGTAAAGCTCAATAACATCAAACTACTGCCTCTCAAGGCCGACGTACCCATTACGCTCAACAGTCGACTAACGATCACTCCATTTCTAGTACCACATCGAGACGAATTCTCTGAAACGGTTGGATTTGTCATCGCGGGGCCCGATCGCAAAGTGTTATTCATTCCAGATATCGACAAATGGGAAAAATGGGATCGCCGCATCGAACAACAAATCACGTCTGTCGACCGAGCGTACCTCGACGGCACTTTTTTCGATAATGCAGAGTTACCCGGCCGCGACATTTCCCAGATCCCACATCCATTCATTTCCGAGAGCATCACGCGTTTCGCCAAATTGCCAGATTCGCAACGTGATAAGGTTCATTTTATTCACTTGAACCATACAAATGCTGCCCTCAAACCCAACAGCCAAGCACAACGTACAGTCGCCGAGGCCGGCATGCACATCGCACAACAGCTTTCTATTTTCAAGTTATAATTGCCGATCCATCAACTTCCAACCTGCGTTCAATTAACAACTTTCAAGGAATCCAATCATGTATTTTAACCGTCGGAATTTTATCGGGACCGCACTAGCAACGGGCGTTGTTGCTTCCACAACAGCAGTCCCATCTCTAACCGCAGCAACAACGACGACCACAGCCACATCCAAACGCCATGCTAATCCCATTGGAGTTTCAACCTATTCGTATTGGCGGTACCGCAAAGACACCAAGCTGCCGATCGAAGACTGCATCGACCTAGCGGCCGAAGCTGGATTTGACGCGGTTGAAATCCTGCATGTTCAAATGACGCGCGAGGACAATGACTATTTGCAGATGCTGAAACAACGCGCTTTTGTAAATGGAATGAGCCTCTGCGGCTTCTCCACTCACCAGAGCTTCGTCTCACCCGATGCCGATTTCCGCCAAAAGAATATTGATCATACGCTGAAGTGCATCGAACTCGCTTATGCCATGGGCATCCCCACCATTCGTATCAACACGGGTCGCTGGGGGACGTCCAAGGACTTTGATACGTTGATGGCCAACAAAGGAATAGAACCGCGACTTGAAGGGTACACCGACGAAGATGGATTCAAATGGGTCATCGACAGCATCTCAAAGTGTTTAAAGAAGGCAGCTGAGTGCGGAGTGACTCTCGGACTCGAAAACCACTGGGGAATTGGGCGGACGGCGGAAGCGGTCATGCGTATCGTAAACACGATCGACTCACCGTGGTTGCAGGTAACTGCCGACACCGGCAATTTTCTGGAGAATCAATACGATCAATTTGAAGCAATGGCGCCGAAATGCGTTTATGTACAAGCGAAGACTTACTTCGGCGGTGGTACCTGGTACACGCTCGACATTGACTATAAACGCATCGCCAAGATACTCAACAAAGTCGATTACCGCGGGTACATTTCACTTGAGTTCGAAGGTGAAGAATCTCACGAAACGGCGATCCCCAAGAGCCTCGAACTGTTAAGAAAAGCGTTTGGTGGTTAAGGCACGAACCGAGTCGAACGTTGTACATCACCCGTTCGCATTGAATTCCTGACGATACCGAAACCCGCCGTCGACGGGTAGTACCGTCGCGGTGATATAGTCGGCAGCGGAAGAGGAAAGAAACGCGGCAACTTTACCTATTTCCTCGGGCAGCCCAAGTCTTCCCCAGGGAAGCTGTGCGCCTTCTTCGCGAATCTGCTCCTCGGTAAATGCAAGCCGTTCCCCAGGCGTATCGATCCAGCCGGGTGCTATCGCATTCACGTTGATTCGATGCTGACATAACTCCATCGCAATTGTCCGCATCATATGATTCACGCCAGCTTTGGCTGCGTTATAGGCAACACTCAACGCCGCAGGCAGCTCTCCTTGCACGCTAGAGATAAACGTAATCTTCCCTCCTGCACCGCGCTCAACCATGTAATTCGATACGATTTGGCTCATATGAAACCCTGCGGTCAGCGTGCCCTTGAGTGTTTGTTCCCATAGGTCTGCGGGGTATTCTGAAAAGGGTGCACGTTGACTAAACGCGGGGTTGCTAATAAGGATGTCGATGGATCCCATGGCCTCTATGCTTTGCTCGAAAATAGCTTGGCAACCTTCTCGCGAAAAGGCGTTCTCCGCGATCCCGACACATCTGCGACCGAGCGCTTCAATTTCTGTAACCAGCCCAGCTAGATCAGGGCTATCCGGCCGATCATTGGCCACCACATCAGCGCCGGCTTTAGCAAGTTCCAACGCACACCCACGACCGATTCCGCGCCCCGCACCAGTCACCAATGCAATTTTTCCAGACAACATGCAACAACTACGCCCTTAAAAGAAGAAACAAATACCACCGAGTATCTATAATCTACAGCAATTCGGAGATTGGTTCACCGCCTGCAAGCAGTGGAATTGGACGACCCTCGCGACTAACTGTATGCGAGTTAAGATTAATACCCAGATGTCGATACATCGTCGCGAGTACGTCTTCAGGATGAACAGGCCGGTCAATCGGCATTTCGCCATTTCCATTGGAAGCACCAATGACCTGTCCCATCTTCAATCCACCACCGACTAGCAGCATACTCATCAACGCACCCCAGTGGTCCCGCCCACCAGTTTTATTGATCCGCGGAGTCCGTCCAAACTCGCCCCACACGACGACAAGTACTTTTTTGTCCAAGCCCCGTTCGGCTAAATCGGTGATCAACGCATGTAACATTTGATCTAGCGGCGGGCCAGAAATATCCATGCCTCGACTAGGCCCTTCGCTACCATCCGTTGGCCGATCGTCATTAACAATGTTTAAATGCCAATCCCAGCAAAGTGAATCGGGCGCGGTATTGATCGTCACGAAGCTTACACCAGATTCGACCAAACGACGTGCAAGCAATGCTGACTGACCCCAACGATGAGAGCCGTAAAGCTGCCGTGTAGCTTCTGATTCCTGTGACAAATCAAAGGCTTGCCGAGCTTTGCCACTTGTCACGATATCAAACGCGACATCGTTAAAAGCATCCATGCGAACGATCGTCCGAGCACTATCGCGATTACGTTGTATCGTGTCGAGGTGTTGCAACAAAGTCTTGCGGTCTGACATGCGATCTAATGTGACATTATCAGCTAAATGCAAATTTGAAACGGCCGCTGTTAACTTCTCCTGCCCAAACGGTGACCGAAATGGATCTTGTAAAATTGTAAATGGCGCGGTACCGCTGCCGAGGTGCCCAGTGCCCATAACCTCGCCGATGTTCGGATTGCGCGTCTGCTCTTCGGATAACAACACATAGGCTGGCATACCCGGTTGATTCGGCCCACAAAAATGTGATGTGATCGCTCCGGCGCTCGGATGCGACGCAACGTTGTTCGTGCCTGCGTAGCCCGTGGATAACCAGTGGGCCGCAACAAAGTGACCATTTGTCGAATGTGCCACACTACGAATTAGAGTGGCTTGGTCTATTACTTTGCCGGTTAGCGGCATGGTTTCACAAAACCGAATTCCGCTGTGTGCCGTACCAACAGTGCCATAGGGACCGCGGATATCTACCGACGCTTGTGGCTTGGGGTCGAACGTCTCAAATTGGCTCGGACCGCCTCCCAACCATATCTGAATAATTGCAGTATCGCTGTTCGACTTCGTTTTATTGGCGGCTTGCAAACGCAATACCTGCCCCAGGGAAAGCCCTGCACCTCCTGCGGCAACAGTGCTGCTCAAAAATTGTCGACGGGTAACTGGCATGTGTATATTGTATCAATTTGCACCAATACGCGTAAACAGAAATACGAGCGAGCATGACCACGAAGGGGGGGACGGCTACCCGTGATAATTACCGTTGACCCAACAACGCTTTGGCGACCGTACTGATCTGTTCCCGCTGAGCGTCGTTTACGTCGGACATAAAGGGCAACAACGGTCCCGTCAACGCAATTTCCGCTGCCTGCACTGCCGCATGTAATACTCGAACCGGATTTATCTCATTCCGCA
>DTSG01000135.1 GCA_012965455.1 Planctomycetaceae bacterium
CGGTTTCCTGTTTGGTCAGTCGATCATTTTCCTTAGGGGGCATTTCGGATCCCTCCCATAGCACGGCCTGATAGAGCGGGCTCGCTTCCGGTTTGCCCGGGACGAGTGAGGGCTCGCCCGATTCACCACCGACAAGCATCCCAGCGCGGTTCAGTAATTGATAATCCCCACGAAGATCTTTCGCATCATCACCGTGACAGGGGAAACATTTTTTCTTCAGCAGCGGGAGTACTTTAAGCGTAAAGAGCCGATTCGCTTCGACCGGGGAAAGCACTGGATCGGCTTCGTCCGCGTGGCAGGTCGTCTGCAGTTGTGGCAACAGCGGCACGCCGAATGCCAACGCTACCCACAGGTGACTGATGCGTTTTAGACGGGTCACTTGACGTTTCCTCGAAAGGTCTGAATGTTCCGTTTCCCGGCTTTCAATTCGTCGAGCCGGCGCTGGAGATACTGGTGTGAAATCTCCCGTGCGTTGGCCTGATCTGCTTTATCATAGTCCCAGAATTGCTGCACAATCGATTCGCATGCCGGATAGTGTGTTCCATCATCACCAACGCGTACACGGGTATCGGCAAGTTGCCGTTTCAGGTCAGCGGCCAATTCTGCGTGAGTCGGGTCGTGGTATAGGTTCTGTGTTTCGTGAGGGTCGGCAACGAGGTCATAAAGTTCCCAGCCAGGCGGGGTTTGATATCCACCGTCATAATTACACCCATAATAGTAGATGAGTTTGTGGGTTTTTGTACGGATACCAAGATGGGCCGGGTTGTCGTGATGTGCCATGTGCATCCAGTACCGATAATAGGCGGTCTGTTTCCAGTCATCTGCTTCCTTGCCGGTTTCCAATAGCGACTTGAATGACCGACCTTGAACCGAATCAGGAATTTCAGCTGCAGCGAAATCGAGCATGGTTGGTCCATAGTCAACATTCTCGATGATCGTGTCAAAACGCTGGCCCGCCTTGACGGTTTTGGGGTAGCGAACCAGAAACGGCATGCGTTGGGACTCTTCGTACATCCAACGTTTGTCCTGGTAGTCATGTTCACCGAGCATAAAGCCCTGATCGCCCGTATAGATAATCACGGTATTATCAAGTTGCCCGGAATCTTCAAGGTATTTGAACAACCGGCCCAGGTTATCATCGACCCCTTTGACACAACGCAGATATTTTTTAAGGTAGGCGTTGTAGGCGAGTCGTGTATTTTCTTGGTAAGTGTGATTCGCCGAGTCAAAGTTCAGAGGAAATTCGTTTGGGTAACGGGAGGGCAGGTCGTGAAGATAGGAGCGGCGGGGGTTGCGTGAGCCAATCGACGTACCAATGTGGGGAATCAGTTCATCATCCGCCCCGCGGGTGGCGATCGACCCGAACTGGGCGCCGCGTTTCCAGAGTGTATCCGGTTCAGGGATATTCACATCGGCAAGATACGATTCGTAGCGGGGTGCGTTGTCGAAGTAGTCATGAGGCGCCTTATAGTGGTGCATCAGAAAAAAGGGTTTGTCCTGATCCCAGCCTGCCTGCAGCCAGTCGAGCGTCAGGTCTGTAATGGCATCGGTGGAATGTTTGCCGTCGAATTTAACGAGGTTCTTACCCCAGGGCTTTTCGCCCCGAACACGGAACTCGGGGTTATGGTATTTACCCTGACCGGGCAGGACGCAGTAATAATGAAAGTCCGCGGGTTCGGCCTTCAAGTGCCATTTGCCGATCATGGCAGTATGATAGCCGGCTTTGCCCATTTCGATGGCCAGCATTTGTTTACCGGGGACGACCCTGCCGCCGAGGTCAAAGGAGCCGTTGACGTGGTTGTACTGGCCGGTCAAAACACAAGCACGTGACGGTGAACAAATCGAGTTGGTACAGAAGGCGTTGGTGAACAGTGCCCCTTCTTTGGCTAGTCGGTCGATATTCGGAGTGGGGGCGATTTTAGCGAGTCGGCTTCCATAGGCAGAGATTCCATTTGCCGCATGGTCATCGGACATGATGTAGAGAATATTGGGCCGTTCGGCTGTCCAACAGGGGGTCGCGGTGATGACCAATAAGGCCAGGGCAGTGGTTATTGTTTTCAGGTAAGGCATCACTGTTCTTCTATTTGTGTTGGTTGAATCGGGAGCATTTTCGGGAACGACATTTTCGAGTACAAAATGGTTCGTTTGCGGTATTATAGTTGATGCTCGTTTGTGCGGCAACGAGATGTTTTTGTATTCACGGCCTACTTGCAAGGTTACTCAGCAACTAAAAGGATGAGTGATGATAAATCTACCAACAACTCTACTGCGTTTCGTTGATAATTCAGATTGGGTCTTTGCGAAAACGTATGCGAAGACATGGCCGCATGAGTATATCGTCCGGGATCAAGTGGACGAAGACAGATTCGTTGAGTTGGTTAGGCACATAAGAGATCAAGGCTACCTTGGTAAGTTCTATGTAAAAGACATTACCTATCTGGATTGTTCAAATCTGGTGTATTGGACAATGGGCGAGCCTATCGAGGAAACCACGGTTATCAACAGATGTCGCAAAGAACAATCGTATGAATATCGTTTAGCCCACAACGATTTACCAAACTGAGAGAGAACCGCGAACCGCAAGTTACGCCCATCGCTCCCACTACGCATTTTTCTTTTGACGTGGTGTCGGGCAGGAGGGTAGAATGGCTGTTGTTGCATTCCAATTCGAGCTTGCCATTAACTTAACGATTAAGTTGAATTTCAAAACCCGGAAAGAGAGAATCCCATGCGTCTGGTAGCTAAACTTGTTGTACTGATTTTTGTTGGAGTTATTGTCTTTGCCGGGACACCGAATTCTAAGGTTAACGCAGAGGTGACATCAAATGTGTTACTGTCTCAGCGAACAACCTCCGTTTCAAAATCTTCGTGTCCCACAGCGGCTCAAGCCCGGATCAAGGCGGAAAAAGCCAACCCCGGTTGGAAAGTGGTCAACATCAAAGAGCTCAGCAAAGTTTGGCATCTCACCCTGAAAAAAGAGTAAGTGCCTTAGTCAGCGAGGCGTACTGTCAACATTTACTCTTTGTGCGAAATCCCGACTAGACCGAGGAATGAGGGAGTCCCGCACCGCACACTACCGAGTCAAAAACACGCCAGAGAACACCCGCAGATGAATTTCAGACACCACTCGCTGCTGCTTCTATCAGTACCGCTGCTGTTATCTCTGGGATGTGAAACCGTTCCGTCCTACCTGCACGTAGGACAACGACTGCTGCATTTTGAAATCCTAGTCGATGATCAAATCCATCTTTCCGGGCTCCGAGGCGTGAATGACAACATGCCCATCCATCAAATGTGGGATGTCCTTCCTGACATCACATTTGAACCTGTCGATAAAGAAACCAAAACTGATGCTCCCAATCAAACGACTCTAACTTATCAAGGAAAGGTCGTGATCCGGATTAAACACGTCGACGACCAACTGGACAGCATCTCCACAGAAACCCTTACCCTGTCAAGATCGGCAGAGACCAACTCTTGGTCACTGAATCAGGAAGAAGTCGACCGTCTCAAACACTTACTTAATCAAAGGTGAAATATGACTGATCGTCCTTTGCCAAATCCATCCGACAATCCCATTACCCGTCGCGGTTTTATCCAAGCCACGACTGCCACCACCCTTGCGCTCACACTGCCGCACACCTCGACTGCCGCACTAAGAAGCTTAGACAAACCGGTGAAAATTGGCGTGATTGCTGACCTGCACCATGACGTGATGCACGATGGCGTCGAACGTGTCCAGGCCTTCGTCAAAAAAATGCAAACGGTTCAACCGGACGCCCTCCTGCAGTTGGGAGATTTTGCGTATCCCAATGCCAAAAACAGTGAGGTCATCCAACTCTTTAACAAGGCACATGAGCGGACGCTACATGTCATCGGCAACCATGACACGGACAGCGGACATACGAAGCAACAGTGCCTCGACGCCTGGGGGATGCCGAAGCGTTACTACACCCAGACCATCGAAGGGCTTCAGCTACTGGTTCTCGATGGCAACGACAGCGGTTCCCCAACCCATAAAGGTGGCTACGTGTCGTATGTCGGCACGGAGCAGATCGATTGGCTCAAAGATCAACTAGCGACGCTGACGGGCCCGATCATGGTCGTCTGTCACCAACCACTGGCAGGCGCCTCGGCCGTGGACAATGCAGATGAAATCCAGACCCTTCTGGCAACGGCGGCGGACAAGATTATCCTGGTCATCAACGGTCACTCGCATATTGACGACGTGCTGCGCGTCAATAATGTAACCTACATGCATGTCAATTCGGCCTCGTACCAGTGGGTCGGGGGAACCTATCGACACGACAGTTACGCCAAAGAAGTTCATGTCA
>DTSG01000136.1 GCA_012965455.1 Planctomycetaceae bacterium
TGATTTTCGACTATAGTGACTCGCGTGTCAGGTTCAACAGAGCTTTGAGGAATACCATTGGTCCACAGCACACGCAACGCGTCAGCAGCAGTCTGTTTGCCAATTCCAAAATGGGTCACTTGGTCAGAAACTTGTTGTAGCTGATATTGGTTTCCTACGAGCAATTCAGCGCGACTGCCGAGGCCATAGGTGTTGCAACGTTGCACAGCGAACTTCGGGTCTGGTTCGGCCGCCAAATGCAAGCGTATCCAATTGTTTTGGTTACCGCCTTCGTTGTCTATAATCAGCGGAATTGAATTTACGACAATGACTAAATCAAGATCGCCGTCGTCGTCGAGATCACCGACTTGACAGCGGGTAACTTTGCCAGTGGGCAGACCTCGTGGTTCAAGCGGTTCGTCGAATTCTCCCCCTCCTAGCCCACGATGGGCCCACAGACCAGATGGTCCCCAAGCAACAATGTCGAGAATTCCATCGTTGTCGAAATCCCATGTCGTGACACCAGCGGTTGCCAAATCACACATCTTAGAAGTGTTGATAACGGTCGTTTTCTGGCCTGGTTGAGTCCGAGTAAATGCGATCGAGATACCGGCGTCGGATGCCGAAATGGTGTCCCATGAGCCGTTGGCATCGGCGTCGGCGATAGCAATTGCTGCGACAGGAAGGTTCGATGTTGTTGCGGCTGTTTCATTTTCCCGCCAACGGTAGCGGCCGTGACGGATGTTTTCGAAATATCCGTTGGGTAGTAAAATGTCTGCTTGGATATTTAAGTTGTAGTCGACAGCTGCTACGGTTCGCTGGTTTTGAGCATGGTCAGCCTGAGTCGCCGAGCTAGCCGTTGCATCGATGAAGTCCCAGTTTTCGAGATTCTTGATGATCTGTAGACCGTGTTGGGTAATGGTCACAACGTCTAAATCCCCATCGTTTTCAATGTCAACAAGTGTCGCGGTGACTATTGAAGTATCAGCGGACAATTCAGCGGGATCCATTGCTAACGCCAAGGATCGCGATTGCGTGTCAGGGTCTAGTTTGTTTTCGATGAAACAAAAACCCGCGGTGCCGTAGAGCATGAAGTCGACGTCAGCGATAGCGTGATTTTCTGGCGACATCGCCGTGGCGTCACGGTCAAAATCCGCGACGACTATGTGTTGCATGCCGGCGGGGACGCTGGTCTGGCAGAGCGTGGACCATTGAGATCCAAGCTTTGGAACCGCGACAAAAACGGTCAGAGAATCGGGGGTTAAGACAATGATCTCAAGCTTGCGGTCTAGATTGAAATCGCAAATCGCAACATCCAGCACGTTGTGCTCTGACGCAGGGTGGTTGTTACTTGGTGCAGCGGTTAGCGATACATTAATAGCAGTTGCGGGATCGATGGGGGGGTGGTTAGTGGTGTGGAAGTCATTAGAAAAATCATGAATGACATACTCGAGGATGTGTCGTTGCAGTTGAAATAAATCTGTTTGATAGCCAAACTCCTGCCGCATGACGTTGAAAACTTGGATAAGCCGAGTTTTTAACTCGGGCCAGACAGTGGCATCCTGCTGCTGGAGTCGCAGTTTAAACGCGGGTAGTTCCGTTTTGATATCGATTGTTTGGCTAGCTAGCGTGGCAGCGAATGGGGCGAGTACGTCGATTAACGCAGTTACTGATTGCAATAATTTTGGATCCTTGTTTTCAGCTTGGTAGCGGACGAGTGCTTCGAGTAACACCAGATTATCAAGTCGATTTTTGGTGGCATCGAGTATTGCTTGGTCACGAACGGCGACGTCGGGATTGTTGCGTAGCAGCATGAAGATTTCGCTGCCAAGCATTTGGTCGTTTGGCCGTAGAGTCATAGCCGCCTGGTAGTGTTTCACGGCAGCCTCAGGGTCGTTTAGTATTTCGGCGAGTTTGGCGTCTAAAATTTCCGGTATGCCGCTGGCGGGGTCTTGCTGGTGAAGGATAGCAAGCGATTTTTTCGTGGCCTGCAGTGTTGCTGTGAACAAGGCGGGCTCTTTTTCTTGGTTGTCACGGTGTTTTTCAAGTACTAGGAGCGAGGCGATCACAAGATTGCGATGACCGAGCATTTCGCCGGGTGCGAGTTGAGTGATGGAGGTGAAAGCTTCGATGGCCGCTGCACCCTGATGATTCAACACATTGGGTGTGTTCTCGAGCATTGCAATGCCCGAGTTCTTCAGCGATTCAAGTTCAACCCGCTCCACTGGAGTAAGTTCTGTAGAACTGGGCGTAAACACAAACAGCAAGATGATGCCGGTGAGGATAAAGAGTGATCCGATAATGAACCGAGTGCGACTTGGTTTTGAATGTTGTGTAGGCATGGTGGAAATTGGTACGCATAAATAAGACAGTAAGTTCGCTAGGCTATTGTCCTGCAATCAACTTTAAAACACAACCACGATTTGTGAGTGGGTGAGCGGCAGTCGATGGACCATTGAGATCTGGGGCACGACGATTGTAATCGATACCGAGATGTACGTGGTTAGTGGATGTTATGAATGCCATGACGTGAAACTGTCGCCGGATTCACGTTCGGTTCGATATTGATTCACTGCTGCGGTCGTGTCGGAATAACCAAGGGCAATACCACAAATCAATAACTGTTCGTCTGTGATGGTCAGGTGTGAACGCACAATGTCGGGGTATTCAGCCAAGGAAGCTTGTGGGCAGGATTCTAGCCCATGCCCGCGGGCGGCCAGCATAATGTTCTGGATGAACATGCCCATATCAATCCATGATCCCTTTTCGAGGCTGCTATCGATAAAAATAAATAGAATTACCGGAGCGTCAAAGGCGAAGTAGTTTTTCAGCCATTGCGCACGTCTCTGTTTCTTGTCTTGACGTGATATATCTAATGCTCCATACAGCGCCGCTCCGCAACGTCGCTGTCGAGCGAGGTAAGGTTCTTCAACCGGACTGGCGTAATATTTGTAATCGGCATTGGAGGGGCTGTTGGATTGAAAAGCGTCGGCCAGCGCTAAACAAAGGTTTGTTTTGGTCCCGCTGGTTGTGACAGCCACCTTCCAGGGTTGAATGTTAGCCCCTGAAGGAGCCCACCGCGCGGCATCTAACACATCGTGAATGGTCTGCGGGGAAACTTGTTTATCAATAAAGGCACGTGTTGATTTGCGGTTTTTGATTGCGGATAGGACGTCCATGATGATACTGCTGCGGACCTTGATAAAATGTGGGTGGATAAGTAAGAAACAAGTAAACGTCTATTGTACATAATTTTCAAACGACACTCTTGGGCGGCTGAATTATTCGGATCGATTAGCACTCGATTGAGTTAGCGACTGTGGTAAAATCGAGTTTATGAAGACCAAAATCCCCTTAACTAACATCACAGCGGAAATTCCAACGAAGATTACGACGAGCCATGTTCGCAAGTGGGTGACGTTGAGCATCGTCGTGCTGTTTATCAGTTCGCTAGTGACGTGGTTCTTTGGTCGGACGGTAATGCCAGACGTCATTTGGATCGCTACTGGTGAAAAGGGCGGGCTCTATCGGAAGCTCGGTGAGCACATCCAAATCCCGCTCGAACGGCGATTAGACATACCTGTACAATTGTTATTAACAGAAGGGTCAGTTGATAATTTTCACAAGGTTCGTCAAGGCGAGGCAACGTTTGGC
Source organism: Planctomycetaceae bacterium (assembly GCA_012965455.1). Lineage (GTDB taxonomy): Bacteria > Planctomycetota > Planctomycetia > Pirellulales > Pirellulaceae > UBA721. The sequence goes on from DTSG01000136.1 coordinate 3,634, forward strand.
ATTGTTCAAGGTGGCGCTGTCGCTATCGAAGAACTGTCAGTTGTTACACCCTTGTTTCCAGACTATGTTTTCGTGATTGTGCGAGCAGATGGCGAGATCAATGAGTTGTCAGATTTAGCCGGCACAGATATAGCTCTTGGACGCTCGGGGTCTGGTAGTCGCATTAGTGCTCTACAGGTGTTACAGCACTTTGACATCCATGAAGCTGACCTTGGTGACAATGATAGGTACTTCATGGACCTGCTTGACGATCCGTCACTGGAAGGTGCAATTATGACAACCGGCATTGAGAATCCTGATTTGCATAAAATTTTATCAGGGGATCGTTTTAAACTGTTGCCTATTCTAAATGCCGAAGCGATCGAGCTAGCACATCCCTTTTTCCATAAGACGCGGATTCCCCGTGGATACTTCGGTGACAAAGTATCAATTCCGAGCGAAGCAATTCCAACGATTACGACCAATGCGTTTCTGGTAACCAGGTCCGATACGCCGCGTGAAATTGTGCAGCACGTTCTAGCCGTTATTCACGAAGAAAGTCTCAAACTGCAGGTTCCAACCTTGATTCCGCGAGATGAAGCGACCGCTTGGATTAGCACGAGACTACATCCGGCTTCCAGTGAGTATTTCAATCCGAGCAATCAAATCAGTTGGATGCGAGATATCCTTGAATCGCTGACGTCGATGAAGGAGTTGCTAGTTGCAATAGGTACAGGGGTTTACTTGTTGTGGCGTCGGTGGAAGCGTCTTAAAGAAGAAGAGCGGGAAGAACTGCGCAGCAGACAAAGAGACCGCTTGGATTGGTTCCTTTCCCAGACGCTGCTAGTTGAACAAGCACAGATGGACGCCTCGGATGTTGATGAGTTACAAGAGTATCTCGATAAGGTGACGACGATCAAACTCGAAGCCTTGCAAGAGTTGACTGAGGCGGAGATGCGGAGTGACCTAGCGTTTTCGATATTCTTGGATCAATGCGCTAGTTTGATCAATAAAATCCAATTGAAAATCTTGGATTATCACGCCGAATAGTCGTTGCCCAGAAACACCCGCTAGTCGGTTGTCCCTGAGGCGTCTATAATCACGGCTAAGGTCGTAAAGTATGTTTGCGGCTTGCTATAAAAAACACTACAGCTGGAGCTTAGAATAATATGATTACCGTTGGCATGAATTACAAAGTGATTCCGGGAAAAGAACAAGATTTCGAAGACAAGTTTGCTGCCGTTATCGATGCACTTAATGCCGCTGAAGGTCATACTGAATCAAAGCTGTGGCGAGATGTGAGCGAAGATAACTCGTATCTAATTACCAGCGATTGGAATGATGAAGCTGCCTTCGGTGCCTTTATTCGCAGCGATGAATTCCGTGCTGTCACCAATTGGGGATCCGAACAAATACTCGCAGGACGCCCAAGTCATACGGTCTACAAGCATTCCTCGCCGGTCGGACCTCCTGGCCAATAGAGTACTACACCTTCAAGAATATCTTCTTGCAGTACATCAGGTAGACCAGTCCCCATTTGATCAGTAGAGCGCCACAGACAATTACAAGGGCGCCGTATGCGCCGGTTAAGGATGCTGGGCCAGCGAATACGTTGTTGGCGATATGCTCAAAGTCGATAAAATTCCCCGCCATGTAGATGAAGATAGAGTTGGCACCTATGACCACCAATAGCTTAGTGCCCCAGCGGATTTTCCAAACGTCGATAACCAAGTAGAAAATCGCCAGCAACAATAGGCTCCAGCCAGCACAGTACAACACAAAGGAACTTGACCAAAGATTTTTGTTTAAGTGGAACTGTACGACAGATTCTCTGCTCCAAGCCCATCCTAATCCAAGGCAGACCAACCCGCTGAGCACCATTGTTGTTGTTTTTCGCATTCCGCCATGATCCGTCCGCATCAACATCTGTCCAGTGATCACACCTATTAGCGCGGTCGCAATCGCTGGGATCGTCGCAAAGATACCTTCCGGGTCACGATCTCCTTGGTAGAGTACTCCCACGCGAATTAATGTTCGGTCAATGTAATCGGTCAACGTGTGGCCGGGCGTCAGATCGTTTGCCCCGAACTGAGGCACTGGGATAAACCGCAGTGCTGCCCAGTAACCAAGTAGCAAGCCAACGATTGTTAGTAAGCGGCCGGTTAGCTGTGTGTTCATCGCAATTAGTGCTGCGAACATATAGGCGAGACCAATGCGTCCCAGGACGCTGGGATAGCGAACATCTGCCCAAGCGCTGGCGTTTGTCCAATCGGTTGGCAGGCCGTTGTAAATAGTCCCCAGCACCACTAGTAACACGCCCCGCTGAATAATATGGCGATAAATTTTACCGTTGCTCGCACCTCGAGATCGACGGCTAGCGATCGACATCGGAGTGGATACTCCAGCGATGAACAGAAACAATGGAAAGATTAGGTCGTAGGGTTCAAAGCCGTTCCACGTTGGATGTTCTAATCGAGCCAGTAACCAAGTCAGCCAATTTGCTGAGGTGATGGCAGACAATGCTATCAGTATTTCATGCCCGCCGATTATCCAGAACATGTCGAAGCCACGCAGTGTGTCGAGACTTACCAAGCGATCGCTATTGGTGGTGACCGTACTCATGTTTACACATTCCTTGTTCTAATGGTTCTGTTTGGATTGGTGTATCCTGTGGGTTTTTCCGCTTTGCCCTTGGGCATTTCGTGCAAACTACTCCATCCTACCAGTTTCGCGTTTAACCGTCGCCATAAACTCAGGGTCAGTGAACACTCGGCGGATACGGTCTCGATTGGTAGAACTGTATGTAATTTCAAAATGTCGTTCCGGAGTCGTTTGTCGTAATTGTAGCACTGGACCACGTCACACGCTGTCCATATCGCCCGATATATATTTGGTAATGGCTTGGCAATTTGGTAGTATGATGAATTCGTAGAGTTCCTGTCGATGAAACCCCTATTCGAGGTGTATGTTCGATGCAGTTATGGGAGTGGATAACTAATAACGTATTGTTGACATGCGTTGCCGTGGTGGGGATTGTTCTTTTGCTAGTGTTTTTGCATGACATCATTCAAACCCGTCATGCGATTCAGCGCAATTTCCCAGTGATCGGCCACCTGCGTTATTTCTTTGAAACAATTGGTCCTGAAGTCAGGCAGTACTTCGTTGCTAATGACAAGGAAGAGAGACCTTTCAACCGAGACGAACGTCGGTGGATATATGCGTCGGCCAAAGGAGACAATAATACTTTTGGCTTCGGTACCACAGAACAGATATATGAGATTGGCTATCCCATTATCAAACATGCTGCCTTTCCCTATCCAGACTCAGAAGCACATGCCGTGGGCGGTGACAAAACGGCAATACCGGGGCTTAAAGTGTTGGGTGAATTTCATGGGCGTGACCGTTGCTATCGCCCGAATTCCATTATCAATATTTCGGCAATGTCGTTCGGGTCATTGGGTGAGAAAGCGATTTCGGCGTTAAATCTCGGAGCTAAAGAAGCCGGTTGTATGCACAATACCGGGGAAGGCGGTATCAGTCCGTATCACGCACTTGGCGGGGATTTAATATGGCAAATTGGCACGGGCTACTTTGGTGCGCGTCGAGATAGCAAGTTCTCTCTCGACGTATTAGGCGAACAAGTTGAAGAACACCCGCAAGTCCGCTGCTTGGAAATTAAGTTATCTCAGGGTGCCAAGCCGGGCAAAGGCGGGATCTTGCCTGGTGCTAAAGTGACTTCACAGATTGCTGCGATTCGGGGGATCCCAATTGGGCAAGATTGTATCTCACCCAATGGACACACCGAGTTCTCGGACGTGGATGGCTTGATTGACTTTATTGAACGCATTGCCGAACGGACTGGTTTACCCGTGGGAGTTAAGAGCGCGATTGGGCATTTAGAGTTTTGGCACGAATTAGCCGAAAAAATGAAGGCTCGCAACGAAGGACCTGACTTTATTACTGTCGATGGAGCTGAGGGGGGAACGGGAGCTGCGCCGTTGACGTTTAGTGACCATGTCGCATTACCACTCAAAGTCGGATTTGCGAGAGTTTATCCTATTTTCCAAGAAGCGGGTCTGTCGCGAGACATCACCTGGATTGGTAGTTCGAAGCTCGGTTTTCCGGACCGAACCATTGTCGGGTTAGCGATGGGTATGGATTTGGTTGGCATTGCGCGCGAAGCAATGATGGCGATTGGTTGTATCCAAGCACAGAAATGTCACTCCGGGCACTGTCCCGTGGGAGTTGCGACACAAAGCAAATGGTTACAGCGCGGATTAAATGTAGAGGATAAAGCACATCGGTTTGCGTTGTATATCAAAACATTTCGCAAAGAGCTGTTGGCGTTGGGGCGAGCTGCCGGTTATGAACATCCACAACAGATCACCTCAAGCGATATTGAAGTCTGTACGGGCGTCAACCAATTTTCGACTCTCGAAGAAACCCTGGGGTACAAGAGCGACCGTCTAACGCTTGGCAGTATGGCGGAATTGGAACCACAGCTGTAAATTTAACCGCCGCAGCCTAGCGCAGTGCTGCCGCTAAGAGGCGAATCAATAAGCTGCTTGGATCGACCGCATTTCCGCTTTGATTGTGAAAGCGGTTAAGACAATGGCCAACACGCAAGCGGCGATAATAACGAGGAATCCAGCATCCCAATTGTCACCGTGGTATTCGACGATCCACGGTATAAAGATGCTTGCTGTTAATGAACCGCCGATATAGCCAAAGAGGCCCGTGAATCCCGCGGCAGTGCCAGCTGCTTTTTTGGGCACAAGATCCAGCGCAAACACGCCAATTAACATCACGGGACCGTAGATCAAGAAACCAATGCAAATTAACATGGCGATATCGATGCTTGGTTGACCACTCGGATTGAGCCAATAGATAACGATGCAAAATGTTGTCAAGACCATGAAGATGATAACGGCTGGGGCACGGCGACCTTGAAACACCTTGTCGGAAAGGAAGCCGCAAACGATTGTGCCCGGGATTCCTGCTAACTCATAGAACGAATACGCCCAACTCGATTCGTCAAACGTGAATCCCTTCTCCGCTTGTAAATATGTGGGAGCCCAGTCAAGGACGCCATAACGGACTAAATAGACGAAGGTGTTAGCAATCGCGATCGCCCAGAGTAGTTTATTGGTAAGGACATATTTAAAGAAAATATCAGCAGTGGAAAATTCGTCTTCGTGGGAGGAATTATAGCCAAAGGTTACAGGGTAATCTTGATTGTATTGCTCAATCGGTGGTAGTCCTTGGGATTGAGGGGTGTCTCTTACGGTAAGCAGGATTACCACAACAATGGCCAACGCAAAAAAACCGTGTACGTACAGAATGGAATGCCAGTCCCCAAACCACGCGACGGCAAAGATTGCTAGAGGCCCAACAAGCGCAGCGCCAATATTATGAGCAACGTTCCAAAATGACATCCATGTCCCGCGTTCACGGGGACTAAACCAATGAACCATCACTCGGCCACTCGGCGGCCAACCCATTCCCTGAAACCAACCGTTAATCAACAGCAGCGTGAACATGATCGGAATGGTAGAGGTTGCCAGCGGCACGAGCCCCATCGTGATCATGATCGACGCACTGACAAACAAGCCAATCGCCATGAAATAGCGAGAGTTACTGCGGTCTGAAACGCTACCCATCAGGAACTTGGATAATCCATAGGCAATGGAAACGCCGGATAATGCGATGCCGAGTTCGGTTTTGGAGAATTCTCCCGTTTCAATTAAACTAGGCATCACTAAAGTGAAGTTCTTGCGAACGAGATAGTAGCCGGCATAACCTACGAAGATACCTAGAAAGACTTGCCAGCGCATGCGGCTGTAAAACCGAGAGTCGAAGTCGCCAACTTCTTGTTGTGCGGGAGGTTTCAGAAATCCGTACATGGTGGCTGGTCGCAGTTCTCTTGCAGATAGTGGGATTTAAGGGAAACTGCCACGTGATGATTAAGCTTACTGTAGCACCCTCAGAGTACACATCAAGTGGGCTACTTGTTAGCGCCAGTATCGATTGCCTCATAGATTAATGGGCGAATGGCCATTTCCAGCTGAGGCGTGTAGGGCAGATGTTGACTCAAAACGACTACGGCTAGATCGTCTTTCTGGGAAATCCAAAAATGAGTGCTCGCCATGCCAGACCAACCATATTCTCCGATACGTCGAGGTAGGTTTGTATTGACACTTTCAACCACGACAGAAAAACCTAGACCAAAGCCGATACCCGGCCGGGGGATAATAATGCCCATCGGATAGGCCTGTGGAGGTAATTGGTTTTTGGTCATTTCGGCAACTGTGGCGGCTGTTAACAGTCTCGTGCCATTGAAAGTCCCTTGATTTAGTAGCATTTGGCAAAACCGAGCGTAGTCCATCGCCGTGGATACAAGACCGCCACCCCCGGAATATAATCTGGGCCGTTGTAAGAATGGGCTACCAACGGCCGCCTCGCTGAGTGTGATGCCGCCGAATAATTTGGCGGAATAGACGGAAGCGAAACGGCCCTTGGCCTGCGGTGCGACATGAAAGGCTGTGTCGACCATACCAAGGGGTCGAAATATGTGTTTGCCAAAAAACGTTGCTAGGTCTACGCCAGAAACTCGTTCGACTATGTATCCTAAGACGTCCGTGGAAACGCTGTAATTAAAACGCTCGCCCGGTTGATACAGAAGCGGGATTGTTCCGAGAATGTTCATGCTTTCTGTGAGCGTATTTTGCCGCGACAATACGTCGAGAGCATTGTATTGTTGGTCGATTGCCGTATTACCAAAGAATCCGTAAGTGAAACCGGAGGTGTGCCGCATCAAGTCTCTAATGGTGACAGGCCGTTTGAGTTTGGTTGTTGTAATCTCATCGCTGTTGAAACCGTTGAACACTTTAAGCTGCTTGAACTGAGGTGCGTATTTTGCAATGTCATCGCTTAACTTTATTTTCCCTTGTTCCACAAGCATCATCGCTGCAACCGACGTAATCGGTTTTGACATGGAGTAGAATCGCAGGATGGTGTCATTTTTCATGGGCAGTTGTTGTGCCACGTCTCGTAAGCCGAAGGACTTGAAGTAGACGAGCTTGCCACGGCGTAGGATCAACGCAGTTGTACCAGCGAGTCGTTGTTGGTCGACAAGTTGTTGCAGCGCGGGAGTGACCAATCGCAATTTCGTGGCAGACATGCCCACAGTCTGCGGCGCTGCGGATTCTATGGGTTCGCCGCAGAGTGTTGCGGTACACAGGGAAATGCCTATGCAGACGCCAGTGCAGATAAATGCGATTGGCGAAAACAAGCAGATTCGTTTATGGCTTAACATGAATGGTATTTCCTTCTTGGACTGAAGCCCAGCACTCTAAATAGCCAAAATAACACTAATTACACCAATTGTGATAGTTGATATTGGTTAGTTATTGGAATAGGAAGCAAACAGTGATCATTATCCTGAGGTTGAGCGTATCAAAACGAGCGAACTCGAAGTCGCGGGAACGACGTTCGATGTGCCGCAGTGATCGGTAAGGCTGACCATGGCTCCCTAGATTAACATCACAGGTGGTCTGATTTTTATTCAACCTATATAGCGTTTAACGGCTAGTTGCAATTATTCCACTAGTTTGGGGGAAAAACCCTAAAAAGATGTGCAGAGCTCGCTGGAATTACTCCGAATACCCTTATATGCGGAAAAACCGATACATGTGTTACGTTCAGATATTTGAGCGTTTGTAACGGAATAAGCAACATTATTTGAATTTGTGGTTCGCGACGCTTTGGGTGTTTCCTTAGCTAGTTCATCTGGGCCACAGAATGTCTTTAATTGGGGGATAGGAATATGAAACTCAGTAAGTTAGTACTGCTGGGTGCGTTTGCACTAGCAACTTTTAGCGGTCAGGTATCCGCTGAAGAATTGCAGCAACCGGTTATTCAGCCTATTGCTTTCACGTTACAGGATGATGCAGCTGCAGATTCCGAAGCGAAAAAATGGAATATTTTCAAGCGTGATGACAAGGCTTTGGATATCAGTGGCTGGACACAATTTGGATACCATGATCATAACAATGGTTTGTTCAATGACAACGAAAAGAAAGGAACCATTCATCAAGTTTGGTTTGCGTTTGATAAAGCTTACGACGCAGACGCTGAAGGGCTTGGTTTTGGTTACCACTTCGACCTAATGTACGGTGCTGATGCACCAGACACTAGCGCGTTTGGCCAAACTACGGGATGGGACGTTGAAACTTCCGATCCTGACGGTAATGGCTTTGGTTGGGCAATGCCTCAAATGTACCTAACGACGCAATTGAAGGACTGGACGATTACCGTTGGTAAGTTCTACACAATCGTTGGTTACGAAGTAGTCCAGGCTCCTGGTAACTTCTTCTACAGTCATGCCAAAACGATGTACAACAGTGAACCGTTTACCCACACTGGTATTCTTGCAAGCAAGACGACCGAAACTGGGTTGGACCTCACCGCTGGATATTCATCGGGTTGGGATACTGGTTTCCAGAGTCATGGAGGCAACGGTATTCTTGGTCTTGGCAAAGCGATTGGTGATAACATCTCGCTGAACTACGTAACGACCTTTGGTGACATCAGTGACACCGAAAATGGTTACACTCATAGTGTTGTCATGCAGATTGAACTTGGCGAGAAAATGGATTACGTATTCCAGTCGGACTACGTTGATACCAATGAACGTTACCATATTGGTGTGAACCAGTATGTGTTCTACACAGTTTCAGAAGACATTTCAGTCGGTGCTCGACTTGAATGGTGGAGAAACGGTACCGATTTGGGTGCTGATAGCCAATACTCAGTAACTTCGGGTATCAACTATCGTCCAACAAGTCGTTTTGACATGATTTTACGACCAGAAGTGCGTATTGACTGGGACGACTCGTCCACAGACACTATCGTAATATTTGGTATGGATGCTATTATTCAGTACTAAACGACTGAGCCTCCGTAAGAATCCGACACGAGGAAACGCCTGTCCATTCAATTGGACAGGCGTTTCTTTTTTGTCAACCGAAGTAGGTGCACAAATTGGCTTGAAGTTAAACCAGCGGGTTTCGAGTGATAAATTATTGTGCAAGGTGCCTTAAGTATAGTCATCTTGGGAACGCAGTGATACGCGGCTCAAATTGGGCAAAAAAATATCTGCTTTCAGAACACCCCTCAAATTCCCGACCGGTATCGACTTTCGACGCATTTCTTCTGCTAGCCCGCTTTCTCCATCCAGTTCTTGGCACGCCTTTTGCGTAACGAAGTGTTGAGTGAGTTATTGCTTGCTTTGTTGGCAACTGAGCCAACTGTACTCGGCAAAGGCGCAGGACGTTTGTTGCCGATGTATTTATCCTTTTTATAGATCGAGAAATAGATCGGGAGAATAAAAATGAAGGCGGATTACTTTATTGATAAAAAATGGATCGGTATGGCCCTGTGTCTGCTAGCCATGATTGTTGCATTGGGGGCAGTTACCCCTGCTGTCAGTGCCTGGGACGACGAAGCTACGGCCACCAACTCGGGGGATTTTCAGCCTACCGCAGCCGAAGAAGCGGCGATGGAATCAGGTGGTGATGCATTGAGCGAAGAGGCCGTTGGGGAAGCGACAACTGATGACAAGATTGCCCTCTTAGAGGCAGCTTCGGCTGAAAACGACTATGTCATCAACACATTGTTTATGATGTTGTGTGCCGTGCTTGTGATCTTGATGCAGCCAGGATTTGCGATGCTCGAAGTGGGCCTCAATTCTCAAAAGAACACGGTGAACATTCTGTTTAAGAATGTAATGGACCTGTCCGTGGGGGTGATACTCTTCCTGTTCGTCGGCTGGGGAGTCATGTATCCCGGAGATTTCAATATCATCGAGGGTTTCTTAGGTTATGCGGGCCCGTATGTCGCGGGTGATTCGCAGGACATTGCTTATGGATTTAGTAATTCAGTAGATTTCTTGTTTCAAGTCGCATTTGCGGCCACTGCTGCTACTATCGTTTCTGGTGCAGTTGCCGGTCGGATGAAATTTGTTGCTTACTTGATTTTTAGTGCGCTTTTGACGGGACTGATTTACCCGATTAGTGGTGCTTGGAAATGGGGTGGTGGATTCCTCGATGCGGCTGGTTTTCAAGACTTTGCCGGAAGCGTAGTTGTACACGCAGTCGGTGGTTTTGCGGGTTTGGCGGGAGCGATAGTGCTCGGGCCGAGGATCGGACGCTTTGTTGAAGGGAAATCCAATGCAATGCCAGGTCACAATATAGCCTTCGCTGCCATTGGCGTATTCCTGTTGTGGATTGGTTGGTACGGCTTTAATCCGGGTAGCCAATTGACCTTTTCCGGCGAAGCTAACGCCGAAGCGACAACCTATATTGCGCTGACCACAACGCTCGCAGCAGCATCCGGTGCCGTTTGTGCAATGTTCTTTGGCTGGGCGTTGTTCAAAAAACCCGATGTGACGATGGCGCTTAACGGTGTGCTTGCGGGTTTGGTTTCGATCACAGCAAACTGTGACCAAGTATCTCAACCACATGCGTTGCTGATCGGCGGCATCGGTGGTGTCGTCGTTGTGCTGGGCATCATGTTGCTGGATAGATTCAAGATTGATGATCCAGTCGGTGCTTGGCCAGTGCACGGTCTCTGTGGCATCTGGGGCGGAATTGCCACAGGTATCTTTGGAACCGGCAGTGAGTTAGGGCGGGGAGCGTACATTTGGGTCCAATGCTATTCCACAGTCATTATTTGTGCGTGGGCCTTCGGCACGATGTTTGCTTTGTTCATGGGACTGAAAGCACTAGGACTGCTACGAGTGTCCAGAGAAGAAGAAGAAATGGGCTTGGACTTGTCTGAACATGGCATGCGTGCTTATGGAGACAATCTTAGCTAAACGCTTTTTTCGGATTGAACTCGATCCGAAAGGATACCCCACTATGACCCCGGATAGGTAATCGCCTTGCTTGTCCGGGGTCGGGGTTTTTTAGGGATTTAGGGACTACCGGAAGTTCAAACGTACAACCAAATTCAACGCTGCAGAATTGTCGTCGCACAACCAGTTTCCATATTCGCGAATATTTGCGTTCATTCCCGGCTAAACACAAACTCGCCGCGGGCAACCAGGGGACCTGCCCTCTACACACCCAGTAACTCTTTGGCTTGGTGATACCCCGGTGCTTTTTGACCGTATTCGCTAGCAGTT
>DTSG01000137.1 GCA_012965455.1 Planctomycetaceae bacterium
CGCGGGATCAAACAAACCCTCTGCGTTAGGAGTGAGCCGCACAAATGGCGTCGCAAATACGGTTTCGGGTTCGGGTGCGTTATAGAGTTGGCTATAGAAGACGATGGAGTTGATGTTATCCTCGTCATCACTGGCTCCCAAACTGTCATTCTCAGTTTGCAGGGCGTTCAAAGCTGCTTGCATCTTGCTTGAAAAGGCGTTCCCTAGCGGCTTGGGGGTCGCGACGCTTGCGGCATCTGCACGTTTAATGTCGTGGGCATAAATCACATTTTGTTCACGAAGAAACAAACATCCGTTGGCTACAACCGGATGAGACCAACTGTCGCCACCGGCACCGGGTATTTGCAGTTTTCCGTGAATTGTAAACCCCGCTTCGTCCGCTTGGATCAATGCGACAACACCATTTTGATAGCGAAAGATAAATCGATTGTCTGCATAGATCACGGCGGCCGAACCTACGCCGGGACCTCGACGCTTCCAGAGCACTTCACCGCTGGTCAGGTTCAGACAGGTCGGCAGTCCATTATTACTCCCGTGACCACCAAATATATACTCTCCTAACGCGATGACTCCTCCGTGATGGTTCTGGAATTGATTTCCCTGTAGTCGGTAGACTTCCGTTGCTAAGGTGAGGTTATCGTCCTTGGATGTAAGTTTTAAAAGTACACTTCCGGCGTTATAACCATTGGCCGAGAAAACGAGGTCGTTCCTAACGATGGGCGTCGGAATATTGGCGATGTTCGCGCTGATGTCGTTGTATCCCCAGAGGAATCGACCGTTATCACAAGCAACCCCGATAAGTCCCCGTCCAACGAGCTGAACATATTGGTCGATTTTCCCCACGCGAGTTTTTACGATCGAAGAAAACGAGGCTCCGTCCCGGCCCTTATCTCCGAGGACGGGTGCGGGTGTCTTCCAAACGAGTTCGCCCGTGGCTTTTTCTAGGGCTACTAACAGGGCATCATCACCACCAGGGGTGCAAATCAGGTGGTTACCGTCAACCAACGGGGATTCCCCGTAGCCTAGTCCGGATTGCAGTTTCCCCTGAAACTCAGAAATAAAGTCTACGTGCCACCGGACATCACCAGATCTCGCATTGATACAGGACAGTTCACCATCGGGGTCAAGTGCATAAAGGTATTCGCCGTCAACCGTCGGAGTGGACATGGCATGACGAGTAGACTCGCCGATCTTCGTCTTCCACAACACTTTGCCAGTCTGTTCTTCCAGTCCGTAGGCAAAGATTATGCCGGATTCATTACCGATAGTGTGAAGCATGCCGTTGCTAACAACAACGCTCGCATATCCTTCCCCAAGGTGTTCCATTTTCCACTTAAGACGGGGGCCATCTGCTGGCCAAGATTTGAGCAGGCCCATTTCCTTTGAAATTGCATCTCGATTGGGGCCTCTCCATTGCGGCCAGTCATCCGCATAGATGCCCGTTACACTGACAGCCAAAATGGACGCAGCTAAAACAATTCGATAAATTGGTTTCACTGAACTTCGGGACATGGGGTCTTGTGCCTGCTGCCTTTCGATCCATTGCAACGTCCGGCTGAAAGAAAGTGTGCCGGACCCTACTAAATTATCTTGAGCAACCTTCATCCTAACGGGTAATACAGTGGCTCGACAAGTTGCCATGCCACTTCGGCAACCCCTTTTCCTATGCCGGGACATGTCGCGGCAAAACTTTCGCGTTGACTCAGCGACTCACGACTTGCACACCCCTACACCGACCGCGAAGATAGAAATATATGTTTTGTGCAAACTGATCGTCCCGAGGAAAACGCAATGAAGAATACGCTATCAATCCTACTTCTTTTATTACTCGTTGCTGGAACTCGACTTTACGCTCAGGACGCTGCTCAGGAGGAGTTTAAGCAGCCCCAAGCTAAACATCGCACCAGCATGCCTGTACCCAACCCCTGGTTAGGATACGGACATGATAATTCAACGGAAATTCAAGGGGCGATGTATCTCAAGACCCCCGAGCAGATTCGCACAATCTTTCTACAACAGTCAAAGAACAATCCAACCGCACCCTTGAGTTTTCCCAAATCCAGTGGGCTGCGGATCGTTGCCACCGGACATAGTTGGATGCGACCCGGCTTTGGCACACTGCCAACAATTTCCCAGATGGCGGGCCTTAAACAACAACTGCGCATTAACAGCAGGGGTGGTGAACGGGGTGCTGTACGCATGATGTGGGAGTTGGAAAACGGAATCCTCTCATCACATGGTAAACCGCAGCCTGTTTGCATGGCTGCAATTACAACCGGGCAATGGGATGCAATGATGTGGGGCAGTTACACCAACGACCGTCCGGAATATTACCTCGCCTGGATCGATTACTGCGTGAAATATAATCCTAAAATGGAATTCTATGTTTTCAACGCCTGGCCCCAATATGCCGATGGTTTCGCAAAGCAGGACAGAAAACCCCAGATTGAGAACTATCGTGCTCGAGCCCACAAAATTGACACTGATATTACGAAGCGAATTGCCATCCTTGATAAACACTATCCGGATAAGGTCCACGTACTGCCAACCTGTGAGGCGATGATGGGGGCATTGGAACTTTACTTTAAGGGGACCCTGCCGGGCATCAAGGGACTAAATCGCAAGATAGATGGCGCGACCCCTGCAATCTGGAGCGATGGTGGTCATTTGGGTCTCGGCATGGAGTGGCTCGAGGGATACGTTTTTTACGCGACCCTCTACAAGAAATCGCCAGAGCTGATTCCAACGAAGCCACCGTTTAATAACGATGCGCTGGATAAAGTCTTTCGCAAGATTGCCTGGCAAGCCGTAATCAACAATCCACTCTCAGACGTCACGGACAAGAATGGGAACGGAATTGGCGATGAAATCGAGTAGCTGAGAAATTCCTTCTTTTTTAGGGACGCCGGTCCGTCTGATATTTCCTAGTGACCCCTGACATGCATTGCTGGCAACCCCTCCGCAACCCACGAAAGACACGATAAACCAAGTTGAGTGGTTTTAACATTAACAGCAGCAACACCAGGGTTGCGGGCATGTAAATTGGCGCTGATTGATATCGTTCACGCGCCTCTGCATCACAATAAACGTAATGCAGCGTGGTTGCTGGCGTGAGCTGCATCCGGCACCACGACAGCAGCGAGCCAACAGAAAACAGCGTAGGAAACGTCTTCATCTGCTTGGCGAGTTTGTCGCAATAGGGATACATCTCAACTGGGTACACGGCGTCCATGTTGACTTTCTTATAACGAATCGTTCTGGTCGCACGATCCGCTTGATGGAGCTCTTCGATCCTCGACGGACGGGGGACCTCGCCGGCAATCAGGCTGCACACGTAACGCGACTGCATTTCACTGATTGTGGGAATATTCCCGATTATGGGCCGTGCGAAACCGACAAGGTACAGATCGGGATAGGTCACGTGGCAGCAGCCTAGATAAAAGTCAGCCAGTCTTATTTGACCACTTGACAAGTCCTCCAGTTGCGGCCGATAGCCAACCGCAGGGACGACCATATCCGGAACGACCTCTATCTCTCCATCGGAGTCAAAGACTTGGAACGTCGTGAATTGATTGTTAACGGGTGTGCCGACGATCGTGATCCTGCCCTCTGCTACGGCATCCAGGAAGTCGTCACTCTTGTTGTGAAACATATTGAACAAATCATCTTTGGCAGTTTTCGTCAGCTGGTAGGCCCACTGTTTGCGTATCTGGTCGACATCTCGCGGTGTTGCATCTGTCGGCGTTGCTGTTGAATCTGGTTTCAGATGCGAACTTGGGAAAAACCATTCAAACGCTCGCTGGTACTTGATTCGCGCTACCACAAATCGTTGACCAATCCAATTGCGCAGGTCTGGGTGAATCGACAGCATTAAACGATTCCGGAGAAAGTCAGAAGGAACGCCACGAATCGGATGGTATCGCGGGCTGACACGAATTCCGGACTGCAGGGAAAGAAACACTTCGTTATTCAGCTCCGGACTAGCAAGCCGGTTTGCATAATCTACCGCGGACTCCCCTCCCCCGATGACCACGATACATTTATTGGTGACATGGCCTAACCCGTCACGATGATTCAATTCCGAAACTGATAAGCTCTCAATGTCGCAATCAAGCGGTTTAGGTTCCGCGGCGAGTCCGCTGCAGAGAATAACACTGTCGAAATGTTCCGTGGTGGTTTTAGACCGGCCATCTGCGGTGCGGGTAATCGTCAGGTCCCAGCCACCGCTAGCTGTGTCGCGGCATAAACTGTCGACCTGACTATGCAATTCGATGTTACGATGCAGCGAAAATTTATCGGCAAATCCCTCGAGGTACTGTCCGTATT
>DTSG01000138.1:0-1386 GCA_012965455.1 Planctomycetaceae bacterium
ACATTTCCAAGGTATGGCTCGATTCCTTAGAGATATCAGTCAACTCGGGCACCGACGTTTGCATGCGATAAGCCATTTCATATTGAGCAATTCGCGACTGAATCTCCGGGTCACCAACTTCAGCATAACGCTCGCGATTGAGCTGTGCCAATTTGTCCAGCATCCGGCGCCTCATCCCGGGACTCATGCCATCCGGATTTGACAAGTATAGTACGGGGTCCCCGGTCGACCTCAGACTGACACCCTGATGACGTGTCGAAAGAAATCCGGCCCCCCACAAGCGCGCGTAGAGTGCCTGTCCTCCGAATCCGCCGTTGACCGTCGAATGCAGTACGACAAAGGCGGGTAGATTCTGGTTCATGCTGCCCAGGCCATATGACAGCCATGAACCGGTACTCGGGCGACCAGGAAGCTGACTGCCGGTTTGGATGTAGGTGATCGCTGGGTCGTGGTTAATTGCCTCGGTGTTGACGGTCTTGATAACGGCCAGGTCGTCCACCGCCCTGGCAGTATGTGGTAAGAGCTCGCTAACCCAAGCTCCGTGTTTGCCATGCTGCTGGAATTTGAAAATCGAGGGTGCAATAGGGAAACGTTTTTGCCCCGATGTCATGGTGGTGATGCGTTGTCCGTTACGGACCGAATCGGGCAAGTCCTTGTCGAACCAGTCGTTCATCTTGGGCTTATAGTCCCACATGTCGATTTGCGAGGGGGCGCCCGACATGAACAGATAGATGACCCGTTTTGCCTTGGGGTAAAAATGCGGCAAGCCCTGAAGGTTGGGCATTTTGTCCGTTGTATTCGTCACGTTCGGAGGCGCGGCGAACGGGCTGGGGTTGAGCAGTGAGTTCAGCGCTGCCGTGCCGATTCCAGCGGCTGTACGGCCGAAGAAATGGCGGCGTGTCTCAATCAATTCTGATTCGCGGAGCGGATGCATGACACTGTTAATTCTAACTTTTGGTGAGGGTTTCACTGAGGTTAAGCAGCAGGTGAGTGATCATCGTCCACGCGCCCATTTCGCTGACATCAAGCGATTCGTTACGCGGTGATTCGCCAGTGGTCACCAGCTTTGTGGCTGATTCCGGATTGTCTTTGAATTCGGCATGGTAGTCGATCAGCAGTTGTGTGAGCGTAACAAGTTCGCTTGGGCTGGGCTGCCTGGCGAGTACAGAACTAAACGCAAACGTGATTCGCTGGTCGACGTTCTGCCCACCCTCGCTGATCACGCGTTCAGCAAATTTGCGGGCGGCTTCAATATACTGCACATCGTTCATCATTACGAGTGCCTGCAAAGGTGTGTTCGTACGTGTGCGACGTACCTGGCAGGTTTCGCGGTCAGGCGCGTCAAAGATTGCCATGCTGGGGGGCGGCGAGGTTCGCTTCAAAAAC
>DTSG01000138.1:1396-4318 GCA_012965455.1 Planctomycetaceae bacterium
GGTAGAGTTTTGATCCCGTGTCTTGTTTGAATACTGATGTGTTGCTCCCTCCAAAACCGACCGGTTTCCAGAGTCCGTCGGGTTGGTATGGACGCACACTTTTGCCGCCAATTTCGTCAATCAAAAGTCCGCTGACGGCCAGTGCCTGGTCGCGGATGACTTCGGCGTCCAAACGAAATCTGGGACCTCGTGACAGCAATCGATTTTGAGGATCGTTCACCAGTTTTTCAGGGAAAACTCGCGACGATTGGCGGTACGTTGCTGACATGATAAGTATCTTTTGCAATCGCTTGACATTCCAGCCGGACTCGATGAAGTCGACGGCCAGCCAGTCGAGTAATGACTGGTGTGACGGATGTTCCCCCTGAATCCCAAAGTCCTCGGCGGTTTCGACCAAACCGGTCCCAAAAAAATGTTGCCAGAAACGGTTGACCGTGACCCGTGCGGTAAGTGGATGTGTTGGGCTTACCAGCCATTGTGCCAGTCCTAGACGATTGGCGGGCAATTTTGAAGAGGCCGGGCCGAGCCATTCCGGAACTTGCGATGAGACTTTTTCCCGCTTCATTGTGTACTGGCCTCGTTCCAGAATATGAGCCTGTCTAGGTTCCCTGCGTTCCTGCATGACCAGTGTCGAGGGAATCACCTTTTCCAACGCATTCAACTCTTTTTTCAAGGTCGATTTTTGCTTCAGAGACTCGGCAAAATGTTCGCGCGATGTCGGGTTAACGTGTTGCAGGTAATGGCGGGTAAGTTTTTTGGTTTGATCTGCCGATCGTTTTTCTTTTTCCACGTCGAGGATTTTTTGAATGTCCGTTGGCAGGGCAGGGTGTTTCACAGTCGCACGATAATGTTGCCAGGCGGAGAACGACTCCTGCTGTTCCCGTGTGAGAGGAGCGGTGGATACGATACCTGCCTTGTCCCAATAAACCGTTCCATTGAATTGAGTGAAGGCCCAGCCATTTAATTTGGCTCCCTCCTTCAATCCAACGGCCCCAGACGCAACTTCCAGTCGCACCCACTCGCCGGATTCAGGCAGGTCACCCAATCGCAGATTGGAGGTGTTGTTTCTGCCCGCCCCATGTCCCTTGTCCGCCCCCCAGAATGCACGGTGTTCCCACGATCCGTCGTTGAATTGCAATTGGACCGTTTCCGGTGGGTTTTCGGGATCGAGATATACGTAGGCGAACAAGCGATCGTTCGCGCCGATTACCAAAGGTTCCTTTGCGTCCGTAAAAAAGTGCTGTGTTAGGCCGTCACCGGTGCGCATCGAAGAGTTCTTGCCGCTGTACACGGGATGATCAGGTGCGGAAACGAATTTCCACGGGTTGGCATCATTGCCAGCGGGCTTTGCTCCCTCGGGAAGAGTATCATCAAACCATACCTTGTCCTGCTGCTCAAGCGGCGCGGGCGTTTCACTGCCGAGTGGATCAATATACTTCCATTCGGCAATTGCCGTCTCGATTTCGTTTCCTATGGCCGTCAGTTGATTTGTCAATCGTTCCTGATCCGCCAGTTGGGTCTTGTTGGGAACTTTGATGGCAGGAGGAGGAAGCAGTGCATTGCCATCCATTGCCTTCTCCGTTAGACTGAAGAAATAGGAGAACATTTGGTAAAACTCCTTCTGCGTTAGTGGGTCGAATTTGTGGTCGTGGCAAGCGGCGCACCCTGCTGTCAGTCCTAACCAGACCGTGGATGTCGTCTCGACACGATCCACGGCGTATCGCACGTAATACTCTTCATCGATTGATCCCCCTTCGCTTGTTGTCACATTGCATCGATTGAATCCTGTGGCCACGCGTTGCTCCGTCGTGGGCTTCGGTAGTAGATCCCCGGCCAATTGCTCTATGGTAAACTGGTCAAAGGGCAAATTGCGATTGAAGGCATTGATGACCCAATCACGGTAGGGCCAGATTGAGCGTTCGTTGTCGAGGTGTAGGCCGTGAGTATCGGCATACCTGGCCGCGTCCAGCCATATTCGCGCCATGTGTTCGCCGTATCGCGGTGACTCCAGCAAGCGATCAACTAGGCGCCCAAACTTGAGTGGCGAATCATCCTTAATAAAATCATCCACTTCCTTGACCGTTGGCGGTAGGCCCGTCAAGTCCAGGGTTAGGCGACGGATCAGCGTGTAAGGATCAGCCTCAACCGATGGCTTCAGCCCATCCACGGAAAGGCGGTGGACGATAAAATGATCCACTTCATTGCGTAGCCATTTACGGTCGTCTCCATCCACGTTTGGCAAAGGTGGACGTTTCGCCGGTCTAAACGACCAGTGCTTCGAGTAGTCAGCGCCCTCGCGAATCCATTGCCGCAAAGTTTCAACATCCGTGGCCGTCAATCTGCGCCCATGCCTCGCGGGCGGCATGCGGTTGTCGTCATTCGCTTCGATTCGGCGCATCAGTTCGCTGGTTTCCGGATTCCCAGGCACGATTGCGGTCATGCCTTCATGAGAAAGATACGCGCCATCCTGCGTATCGAGTCGAAGCCCCCCGAGTGTCTTGCTCCCGCCTTTTCGCACTGCGGCATCAGGTCCGTGGCATTTGAAGCAGTTGTCCGAAAGTATGGGCCTGATATCTCGATTGAAATTGGTTGGCTGTCCTGCAGCGCAATGTGATCCCAGCACGATAAATACAAAGATTGTCAATTCGCCCAGTGGTTTCGCTCTCGATGATTTGGAATGTTGTTTCTTACTAATCACAGTGAAGTTTTATTCATGTATGGATGGCTAAAGCTAGCCAGAGTGTTGAGAAAACTGTGTATCCCAACCGGTAAGCCCAGAAAAGACAAAACCGCCAATTTTGTGACTGAAATGTGGGCTGCGTACGACCATGAGCGGAAGATTTATCCATTGGCATAATCCAGCGGTGTTTTGCCATAATCACCATAATTATCCTTCGCATTCACATCTGCATCTGCGGCGAT
>DTSG01000139.1 GCA_012965455.1 Planctomycetaceae bacterium
GGGCAAAAATCCAGACGCGCGCAATCGTCCACAGCTTCCATCTTATGCCATCAGAGTCCTTCGCGGCAATTGAGAATTATCGAAGCCAGCTTATTTTTTACGTTCGTGATAATTCTTAGTCTTAGTTTACTCCACCGCCGGCGGAAAGCGCCCAGTAGGCGGACCCACAACTTTGCGTTATCTGTTAATATAAACACAGGAAAACCACTTGTTCATTGCAATCCAATCCATGAAAAATCAAACCGTTACAATTCGAGCAATACTAAGCATCACAACGGCTTTGATGCTAGTGGGTTTGCTGGCACCACTAGTTTTCGCTGATGATCCGACTAGTCCGCAGCAACTTATCGACCAACTCTCCGCACGCAAATTCATCCAACGCGAAACAGCGACATTAGAGTTAATCGACCGCGGTACATCTGTAATTCCATTGCTCGAAAAGAACATCCCCAAACAAAACTACGAAGGGCTCACTCGGTCAATTCATATCTTAGTCCAGTTGTCATTGCAAGTAAAAACCGCTCGTTTTGGGCCCAGCAACGGCGCCAAACAAACGTTAGACGTACTAGCACAATCCACCGATAACCGTATCGCTCGCCGTGCCGCCACAGCCCTCAACCGAATCAATAAAATCCGTGAAGAAGAAGCGTTGGCCGAATTTCGCAAACTCGGAGGCTGGATTGAACGCGTTTACACCCGCATTGGGCCCAACTCAAAATACGTCATCCGCATGTATCTAAATACCTCATGGCGTGGTACTGAGGAAGATTTGTACTTGTTAACTTGGATCACGACCGCCGAAGAACTACTCATCGAAGGCATCGATCTTTCCGGTAATTGGATGCCCATCATCGGCAAAATGCGCAACCTTGAATCCTTAGTGCTCAAACGCTGCAAACTGGAAGATCAACTGTTCTCCGAAGTTCGCCACCTCAAACAACTCGCTAATCTGGACCTGCGATATTGCCCTATCACTAACACTGGCCTGCAACACCTAACATCTATGACTCAACTGCTGTACGTCAAGCTGTATGGCACATTAGGAACAAAAGATGTTGCCGAAATGATTCGACAAGGCGCTCAAGCCGATGTAGATTACCGCCAAGGCGCTTTCCTCGGTGTTGGCTGCCGACAACCACCTGGCCCCTGCTATATCGAGAGTGTTCAAGACGGTACAGCGGCTGACAAAGGTGGTCTACTGGTAGGCGATATCGTCACTGGCTTCGACGATCGCAAAGTCGAGTCTTTCCTTGACCTTCGCAAAATCATAAGTGATTACGCGGCGGGAGAAAAATCCGTCGTGCATATACTAAGGCTAGGATCACCCCACACCTCAAGAATTGACAAAGTCAATCAGGATGAACTGCAAGTTTCTTTCGCTGAACACGCTGGCGGAGTACTCGTTACGGACGTCAAAACGACCTGCCCGCTGTATCTTGCTGGCCTGCGAAAAGGACATATCGTCAGCACTATGAATCTGGCTGAAGTCCATACGCCCAAGGAACTTCTTGATCAGTATAAATTGGCGGAAAAAGGCCCCGTACAAATGGTCTATTACACAATGTCGAAGAAAATGGGCATTGCCGTTGAATTTGGAGAATGGGATTAATTTGACATGCCAGTTATCGGAAAGCGTTTTACTAACAATAGGAGAATGATATGCGATCAGAAATAACAAGGCGACAATTCAAGGGGACTGCGATACAATCGCTTCTTACCTTTTCCCTGCTCGAAACTCTGTTTGGAGCGGAACTGTTCGCGAAAGACATTCGACCAGTGACGGCCCAATGGCTGAAAGAGCTCAATACTATCGCTCAGGATCTAAAGGGGACCAAACTCACTCAGGGACAATGGAAAAACCAGTGTGAGAAACTATTCAATCAAGTCAATCTGCGCGACTTGTTGGAGTTTATAGATTTTGACGGTAGGATTTCGCAAACTCCATTTCGAGAAAAAGGAGAACGTGCTATTCGCTTTCGTTTTCCTGAAGTGGAAGGATTACCGACGAATCTAATCTTTGGTCATCAAATATTTAAGCTCAAACAAGGTCAAAGTGTTGTACCCCACGGACACGACAATATGGCCACAGCGTTCTTGGTGCTACAAGGCTCGTTTCATGGACGCCACTACGACCGCCTCGAAGATACCGAATCACATATGATCATCAAACCAACAATCAACGACACGTTTAAACGAGGTGATTTTTCATCTATTACTGAGCAGCATGACAATGTCCATTGGTTTAAAACGACCGCAGAACAAGGATATATTTTTAATATTCACGTGCTTAATCTAAATAACGGTAACAGTGGACGAGTTTACATTGACCCCAACGGTGAAGCATTAAATGATGGTTCTATTCGTGCTCGTAAAATTTCAGCAGCCGAAGCTACCAAATTATATGGCTAAGCTTTTTCACTCCGTATTATGGACCGGATGTTCAAATGAAAACACTTGAAATAAATCACGTCGCCATTAGTGTCGAGGATGTCGACCGGACATGCGATTTTTATGCTAACATCATGCAACTTGAACAACTCCCGCGGCCAGCATTTGACTTTCCAGGCGCATGGTTTCGGCTCGGCCCAGGGCAAGAATTGCATATTATCGGTAATCGACAAGACGAGGTAATCGCAGCGCCTCGTGGAAATCACTACGCCCTGATGATTGATGATATGGACGCCTGGGAACAGCATCTGCACAAACTCAATGTGGAAACTTATCCTCGCCGGACTCGCCCTGACGGCGCTGAACAGCTATTTTTACACGACCCTGATGGACACGCAATCGAGCTCTGCACACCACCCCCTCAATAACACCGCACTCGGTTTCGCAACACGATGACTACAGACAATTCCGCGACATCCATCCTCATCATTGGCGCTGCTCAAGGCATTGGGCAAGCGATCGCTCGCACATTCGCCGCTGACCACTACCATGTAATCCTCGCCGATTTAAGCGAATCTGTTTACGATACTGCACAACAAATTAGGGTGGATTTACCACAAGCTTCTGTCGACGCGACGGTCTTGGATGCAACTGATCTACGCGCTGTCGAGCAACTCGCAGAGAATATTACCGAACTCCTACCGGATGCACAGCAAAATCTGCAGCATGTGGTTTACTCGGCCGGTGCTGGTTCTGGAAAATTTGGTTTTCCCTTTTGGAATATGCATCCCGCTGATTGGAAACGTGTGTTGGACGTTAATTTAATGGGAGCGGTCAACGTAGCCCACGCGTTTTCTAAGGTACTCAGAGCTAACCTACGTGACAACTCTACCAAGGTCGTAGACTCAACGCTGCTTTTCATCGCGTCCATCGCTGGGCAAATGGGTTCCCAAACCGATCCGCCCTATAGTGCCGCTAAGGCGGGTTTGATTAACTTCATGCAAGTCGTCGCCAAAGACTTAGCGCCGTTTGGAATTCGGGCAAATGCCATCTCGCCCGGCATGATTCAATCCTCGCTAACTCGCAGCGTCTGGCAAGCGTGGAATGACCAACAAGCTGAACATGACAAACTTGATTACAAGCAGTGGGGTCAAGATAAGCTAAATAACATCTGCCCATTAGCACGCTGGCAAACACCCGAAGAAATTGCTGCCACCGCCCTGTTTCTTGCCTCCACCGGTGCTGCTAACATCACAGGGCAAACGATCAACGTTGACGGCGGCATCATTATGCACAGCTAGCGGAGCCCGCCGCAGCGGTTCTATTTGGACGGTACAGACGTCAGCCAAGGATCCGTCCGAGCGATTATTGACTTGGCCACCGCATACTCGGCGAGCACTTGAAATTGTCCTGCGTTCCAAGTACCCACGATCCGAATAGGTACAGAAAACAATGGCCACTTGCCTGTCAAAACAAGCTTCACCTTTTTTGAGCTATCGCCGCTGCCGGCAGACTTCACTGCTTCAATACTCACTCCCTCGGGAAGTCCATCAATGTCAATCAGCAGCTCATCAGCAAACCCACCTAAACGTGAGATGGCTACCTCAATCTCTAACTTCTCTCCTAATTTAACAAACTCGCCAGACTCTAGTGTCAATTTCACACTAGGTTGCAGCTTGGCGACTTCCATACGGTAGGCGTAGCGCGGGCCGCCCACACGATGTAAGTCTCTTATACGAATTTGATACGCGCCGTCGGCTGGAATCTTATACGTAAACGCGGGATCACGAGTTGCGCGATCCTTGTCGTCTTGAGTAGACAGCAGTTTTCCAGTGTTATCGTAGATTTCAACTAAAGGGTCGGTTGGAAAACCTAGCGAGCGAGCAAATAAGTCAACAACCAATGACTCGCCTTTCTGCAA
>DTSG01000140.1 GCA_012965455.1 Planctomycetaceae bacterium
AAAGGGGATGTCGCTCGCGTTCGTGCGAACTCAGCGGTATAAGCTGTATCGTGATGGCCGTTTTTATGATGTGCTAAATGATGTTAAAGAAGAAAGTCCATTAGGTACGAGTGGTTTAAGTCGCCAAGCGATCGCTGCAAAAACGCTATTAAGTGAAGCGCTCAAAACCATGCCTGCTTATGGGCAGATGCTATTGAAGTATGGAACACGCAAATAGTCGGTAAAATAGGTCAGGATGCCTCAAAAAAAAATTGTTTTTATATCTAAAAACTTGATGTTTGAATATTGGGGTGGATATAATATTGGCTGTAAACAATGGGTAGTCGTTTTAGCTATTCCCGTCATTGAAAAAAGGGTGATACACAATGCGAGTAAAGTATATATCTTCAGTTCTATTGATTCTGGTAGCGTTGACGACCACGGATGTGTTTGGTCAGGCAACCGAGACGGACAAAACACCAGAAGCACAATACAGTGAAATGGTTGCGGAGTTCCGAGCTGAACAACTACAGTTGTCCAAATCTTTTCGAGAAACAGAGGACAAAGCCGAACAGGTTAAGATTCGTAAACGCATGACGACGATGGGGCTCGATTATTCTCCACGTTTTATGAAAGTCGCGACGGATTATCCTGATAGCAAGGCTGCCGTGGATTCATTGGTGTGGGTCGTGCAGATGGGGAATCGAATTGGTAGTCGTGATATTGGACCGGCACTGAAACTCTTGGCCGAAAATCACGTGAAAGACGAACGATTGGCTTTGTTGTGCCGAGGGTTACAACGCATGATTACTGCGGATGTGCAAGCCTTTTTGCAGGTAGTCATCGATCGCAGTCCTCACCGTGATGCGCGTGGAATTGCTTGCTTCTCGTTAGCCTATCAAATGCAAAAAACCGCGGAGCGTACGCCCGGGAATCAAGCCAAGGCTGAAAAGCTATACCAGCAAGTGGTCGACGACTATGCCGATGTTAGCTATTTGCGAGGTAATCTAGGGGACCGAGCGGCGGGGGCATTGTATGCCACAAAAAATATTGGCATTGGCAAGATTGCACCGGAAATTGTCGCTGAAGATCTTGACGGCGTGAAATTCAAGCTAAGTGACTACCGAGGAAAAGTCGTCGTACTGGATTTTTGGGGCGATTGGTGACCGCCTTGCCGGGCTATGTACCCACACGAGCGGTCGCTCGTCAAGCGTCTTGCAGGTCAACCATTTGCGTTATTGGGAATTAATAGTGATCGCGATCGGGAAGTGTTGAAGAAGGTTATGGAAGAGCAGGGGATTACTTGGCGATCATTCTGGAACGGTGGCAGCACGAGCGGGCCGATTTCTACGAAGTGGGATGTTCACAGCTGGCCAACAATTTACGTGTTGGACCACAAGGGCGTCATTCGCTATAAAAACGTCCGCGGTGAACGCATGGACGAAGCGGTTGATACGTTATTAGCGGAAATGAAAGAATCCAAGTAGCAACCGATTCATAAATGCTTGTTGGTTTTTGCTGCGAGTGCGTATAATAACATTCAAAATACGTGAAATAACTCTATCAAAAAACATCCCCCACTTACCATTTAAATAATTGAGAAATATCGAGATGCGAATAAAACACATGACGTTGGTGTTGTTTACGATTTTGAGCACTGTGGTGCTCTGGCAAACTTCATCTGTCACCGCTGTAGTTCCTGCGAAAGCACTTAGCATTGGCAAGGTTGCGCCGGAAATTGAAGCCGAAGACATTGACGGCGTGAAGTTCAAATTGAGCGATTATCGGGGAAAAGTCGTGGTGCTGGATTTCTGGGGCGATTGGTGACCACCCTGTCGGGGTATGTACCCGCACGAGCGGTCGCTCGTCAAGCGTCTTGAAGGTCAACCATTCGCGTTACTAGGAATTAATAGTGATCGTGATCGGGAAGCGTTGAAGAAGGTTATGAAAAAACAGGGGATTACTTGGCGATCTTTCTGGAACGGTGGCGGCACGCAAGGTCCAATCTCCTCGGCATGGAATGTTCGTGCTTGGCCAACGATCTATGTGTTGGATCACAAAGGTGTCATTCGTTATAAAAACGTCCGCGGAGAACGCATGGACGAAGCGGTCGATACGTTATTAGCGGAAATGAAAAAGGGTAAATAACAAGAGCCGCAATTTACCACAAATAAAGGGCCCTCAATCACCGCAATCGTTGAAGTAGCGATGTCACTTGCTTTTCGAAAATTGCCTGCCAAGCAGGATCGAGGATGCAATCGCTGTCTTCCTGTGCCCCGCCCACATTGAGTAATTGTTTGGCGGTCGGAGCGTAATAGATGTACCCATTGGTGTACCCTGCCACAAACGTGTGTGGGTGTTTGGATCGCTCCTTGATGCCCAGACCGATCCGTACGGTGAGCTCACCAGGAAAGGTGACCATCTCAAAATCGCCAATCTTGAGGCCAATTGTCTCAACGGTGATTGTGCGTTTGTCGGCAGCTAGATTCTGTTGCTGATGCATGATCAGGAGTCGCAGGTTTGCTCCGAGTCGAGTTAGTTCCTCCATCGTGTAGACGTTACGTAAATAGGCATTCATGTTCCTGCGGTTGCTGGCGTCCATGTTTTTCAAGTCGGAGTGCCCCAGGCTTTCGTCGTGCAGATATCGACTGGCATGATAGGACGGGAAATCAGGATCAAGGTTGTGCTTAGCAGTGAGTTGCATGAATTGCCGCAAGTTGAGTGTGGTCCCGCCGAGAGACTTGAGCAGCACTTGTTGTGTTTGCTGCAGTTCAATGATTTTGGGCGCTAGGTTTGCGCGGGGTAGCTCGATCGTCTCGTGGATTAATTGGAACTTGTTGGTGGCGGCCGTCTTTATTCGGCGGATGCCCTTCAGTGTGCTTAGCCCCAGCAAATTGCCTAGCGGTTCAGCATCCCGTGGATGCTCAATGTCTTTGTAAGAAATTGGATTGATATCACCGCCACATCCTTGAAAGAAGAGGGCAACCGTACCTGGGCTTAGATTATCCTCGATCACTTGCGATGAAAAGCCCGTGATATCAGCGGTATTTTCACCGTTGGGAACTCCTTGAATGGGGTGACAAGCAAAGTTGTAGACGGCGGCAAGCGTTTCCCCATTGAGTTTTCTAAGCAGCAAAATACCAATTTCGGGGTCGATGGGACCGGTACCTGCTATGTCTTTGTTCGGGGGCAACGAATAGGCATGCCGTACGTCGATCTCACGCCCACTTTTGAGAAACATGCGGCGATTTTCCATGATGCGATCTTCGGACCCCGAACCTACCCCAACGGTTACTTCTTCTAGGTTTTGATAAGCTGCTTCAATCGCTTGAACGGTTAACGACTCGCTATCCGGCGAGGGTATGCCGTGACAGTGGCTGGCATTGATTAGAATACTTGTGCCATCGATCCCGAGTGATTCCTTCACTTTACGTCGTACGTTGGGCAAAAACTCATTCTTGATGTAACCGATTCCCCCAATGGCAACGACATCCATTGACACGAGAACGATCGTTGTGTTTTCACCTTGAATCACAAGTGCCCGTGAATAAAGCGGACTCGACACTTGCTTTGAATCCGGATGGGTAATGTCGACTTTGGCAGCGCCTGCGCGTAACGCAGCTTGGGCGATAGGGCTTGATCCAAATGCCGCAAAAATTAGACACACTGTAAAGGTTACGACGTGCGGAATTTTGATAGTGTTTTTCATAAAAGCCATTATAGAGAGTTATGGCTGTGTCGTGTTATTTCAATAGCTTGCCTAGCCAATAACTCTCTTAAACGTCACGACCTGTGAAGAGCGGGGTGATGACTTCACCCTGGTTAAGTCGCAGCGGGCGATTGAATCGATCATACACAACGGTATCCGGTGCGATACCCAGTAGGCTGTAAACCGTAGCCCCAATGTCTTCTGGAGAATAGGGATGGGTGCTGGGGTAAGTTGCGTGTTTGTCCGTTTTGCCGATGACTTGACCCCCTTGAACACCGGCACCCGCAAAGAGGGCGTAGAAGCAAGGTCCCCAGTGGTCGCGGCCAGCCTTGTCATTGATTTTCGGCGTTCTGCCAAACTCGCCCAGCATCATGACTAAGGTGTCATCGAGCAGACCGCGTTGATCGAGGTCCGTGATCAACGCAGCGACTCCCTGGTCGGTCGGTGGCAGCAACCGATCTTTGAGAGTTTTGAATATGTTGCTGTGATTATCCCAAGTCTGAACCGACCCCATGTTGACTTGTACAATCGGAACGCCAACTTCCACGAGCCGCCGCGCGAGCAAAAGTGATTGCCCGTAGGTGTGCCGACCAT
>DTSG01000141.1 GCA_012965455.1 Planctomycetaceae bacterium
GAATTCCGGAGGCGTGCATCGAATTATCGTAAGAGACGTGAGCCTCATGTTCATCATAGGTATCACCGGGCGTCTCATAGGCCCAAGCTCGCATTTGGTGAGCACGCATCGAATCAGGATCGCGTGTGATTAGACCGTCGAGTACACGAATCGCTTCAGCAACTCGGTCTTCACGAATTAGAACGCGTGCCAGACTCAGTTCCGATATTGGGTCAGCGCCTGCCTTGCGGAGATATTTTTCAGCATCAATACGGCGATCTAAACGCAAATAATCAAAACCTATCTGTTGATTTGCATGAACTGCCAATTCATTATTAGAATTCGCGACCGGCAACACAATTCGGATCGCTTTTTCTATTTTCCCGCGGCGACTTAAGCAGATTCCATACTTGAATTGTTGTTCCAACGTCAAACTACCCAAATTCGCCGCTCGCTTAAAGCAGTATTCAGCCTCGGGCATCAACGCAAACGTCATATAGACTTGGCCCAAATTCACCCAATCATCAATACTGTGCGTATCTAAGTCTGCTTCCATCTGACGGACAGCCAAACGATTACCACGCTCTAATTTGTTCACTCGTGACTTTACTGGCGCACTGAATCCAGCATTTTCCTGATATCGCATACCGATCAAAACCAGTTCCGCCACCACAATGATAAGCAATACAACTCGAGATCGACTCATCACTACTCCTTAATCCAAATGGTTATTGGTTGGTCCTCAACCACGCTCAACGGAATTCTAAATTGGCCAGCAACGATATCGATTTTGCCATCGCCGTTAACGTCACCACACCCCACGGCAATCAACTCGGTTGGCTTGGTGTCGATCAAGTGTTGCCGCTTGAATTTATTCCCGTCATTTTCGAGCCAAATAATGCTCGGATTCCGAGGATTTGCATAGTCGTTCGACATGCTAACAATGACGACATCGATATCGCCATCGCCATCAACATCAGTCGCCGCCGTTCCGTAGGCGCCGCCGAGATGCCCGATTTGTTCACTTTCGAATTTCCAATTGCCCAGATTTCGCAACCAAATCACTCCATGGTATGGCTGCGGCCAACCATGACCATACTCAAGATTGTCACCTTGGCTCATGAGCAGATCCATCAGGCCGTCCTGGTCGATGTCTGCGGCAATCAACCCGCCACCACCGACATCAAAATTGTCAGTCATAAATAATACGCGGGGCGTAAAATTACCTTGGCCGTCATTTTCAAGAGCCCAAACTTCCTCTTCGTCTTGGGTGACAATGGCTCCAATATCCAAATCGCCATCATTGTCGTAGTCCGCAACCGGCACGTGTACAATTCCTGGACGGGTAATGATCTCTTTATCACGGTAAGAGCCGTCACCCATGTTTTCGAGTATAATAACGCCGCCTCTGGCATAACCAAAAACGGCTACGACTAAATCCGTGTCACCGTCGTCGTCGAAGTCGCCAAACTGCACATCAGCCACTCGACGAACATCCCGCAACAGCACGCGCCGGTGGTAACCCTCATCAACCTTTTCGAACAACGTCACGGTGCCAATCAACTCATCCGATGGCATCAAGTCGCCCAAAGTCGAGACGACGATATCCTGATCGCCGTCTTGGTCAACATCAACAACCGTTGCGTGAGCTGGTGCAATTAGCTGATCGCCGATAAGTGTTTGATCCCACTTATGCCGAACAGATCCGTTAGACAACAGGTCATTTAGAGCATCTGGATTCGTTTCCAGTTGCTGTTGAATATCAATTTTCTCAGTACCACGATAATGATAGGCGATTACCGTGTTTTTCGAGGCATCGCAGACTAGGACTTCTGGCTTGCCGTCTCCATCAATATCGATCACTTGGACGTTAGTAATCCGGATTTCGTGAGACGCTATCGCTGCATCAAACGGTACGTTATTGACTTGCAGTAACTCGGAAAATTCCGCCGGGATGTGTTTTTTGACGGGAACCGATATTTGACTCCAATGCACATCAGGATGCCGAGTCAAAATAGGAATTTCTGAGTTCAGCGCCGGCCCGACCCCCATCATCCCCCAAGTCACGGCCAAAAGCCCGCACAAACAGAACAATAACATCGTCAGCACTCGAGGTCGATGTAACCTGTCACTTGAATCAGCAATCACCACTTCTGAAATATCTACTGCCGTTTGTATGTCGTCAGATGCACACATTCATTCGCCCATTTTTCGCTGCAAGGATCCATTTAAGCACCGTTAATATATCCAACTTCGTGCGTGTATTGAACTACTAATAGTGTACGACATCACTATCTATAACAGGATACCAATCTATCCACATTTATGCCATGCCCGAACACCGGCGTGATAATTCGCATTCACTTCTGCGTTTAGGTTATGACGTCGTTGTTTCCATTGAAACGGGAACCGGAAACCAGCACCGCAGGATCCAAAGCAAAGATCCGACGAACAACAGTATGCCGTAAATTGGAAGAATCCAACCGAAGATCATCGGCAGACTAATGAGCATTGCCAGCAGCGCTACAAGGGTGCTAACAACTCTCGTTTTACTTATCACACGCACGAGCAAAAATAGCATGCTCAAGCTAATCAACACCGCCAACACTCCTCCAACTCGCCAAATCGCCTCCCGCAACTCCAACCCTAGGTAGTTCGCGCTGAAATCATACTTGTCATCCAAATATTCAAAATCAAAACGATCATACTCCGCTTGCAGCTCCGCGCTATCAAAATCCAAATCGAACCCAGTGACGCTAGCCAAGCCCGTCGCTTCGCGGCCTTCCAAACGACCGTTCACCGCGAGACCATAAGTACCTGGAGGAGATTGCGCAGCCTGCCCCGCGCCGCTACCTCCGCCACCCATGCCACCCATGCCGCCACCCATGCTCTGCGTAGCGCCGTCGTTTTGGAATGAGAATTCGTTGTTAGCTTGAGACTGTTCATTTCCAGAGCGTCCACGGCGTATGTTTTCAACTGCATCAACAATGGTTCCGTTTCGCATTTCCAATTCAATCAGTTGTTGCGTCTGGTAACGCTTAAATTGCTCTCGCTGCTGTGCGTGAGCGGAGCTAGAATTACTTTGACTCTGCTGAGGCACAATTGCATCAAAGCCCGGAATTTGCCCTTGGGGCTGGGCAGTACTCTGCTTTTGCAAATCGTCTAACTTAGCGCCCTTGCCTCCTTGGTCTAGATCGTAAAGTCGTTTATTCGCCTCACCGGACTTGCCCTCTCCACCTTGCGGCGCTAACAGATCATTACTCCTAAACCAGCGTCCATCAGCTTCTTTCTTGCCGCTCGGTTTTGCTGTTGAATTTACGACCGGAACGTCAAAATTACTTCCTAATTGATTCACCGCATTTCGCGAAAACCCATTGGACTGCTGTTCAAAACCTTGCAGCAATCTCGCTCGATTATCAAACATCAACTCATCAGTTTTCTGATCGGAACTATTGTCTTCTACTAAATCAAGTACTTGCTCACCGAGTTCCGCTAAATCTTTTTCGTTGCGTTGGCTGATGTCGCGTTGGCCTAAATAGGCATTCAAATCGGTTTGAGTTTGCAAGCTATTATACAAACGTATTTTTTCGTAATCATTTCCAGACTTCGTTGCCCGCTTCAGCTTTCCAGAGACTTCCGCATTCACAACAATCGCCTGTCGAGTTTGCAATTCACCGCTGGTATACCGCGAAATGTCGCGTCCAGCGAACATTCCCCAACCACTGTTGGATTGATGATTTAGCGGCTCAGCGTCCCCTCCAAATCCATACCAATTATGTCGTTTCGGTAAATACAGCTTCAAGAACAATTTTTCTGCATGAATATTGGTTGTGCGAATAAATGGCAACGAACTCAATTTTCCATATTGCGTTATAGCTGTCATTCGCCCCGCGTAATGGATCACAACTCGATACGACAAGTCCCCCGCATTCGTCTTTACCAGCGGAAGCCGAATTTGCCCTGCAACTCCTGTGACAACTGGTTTAACGGGTTCTCCAGCCACCAAGACGGACCATAATTGAGACAACGGGGGCATTTGAATTTCAAGAAACTGCTCTTTTTGATTGTCGACTAAAAACTCGATCTTGCCACGGTAAGTCCCGGCGTAATCAACAATTAACGAAGTGGTCGCCATCCGGATTTTAGCTTCATCTTTATCGACGATATCTCGCGACTGCGTCCTAAATTCCAATACCGCTTGACCCACATCGCCCTGCACGACAAACGCCTTCAAGACGCGTTCACCAATAACCGCCGTCAATTGTTCCCATTGTTCTTGCTGCCGATTCAAAGCAACAACATTGGACATCGAATCCAACACCTCTTCGACAACATCTCCACTACTCTCCAGTGAAAT
The DNA here is from genome assembly GCA_012965455.1 of Planctomycetaceae bacterium. GTDB lineage: Bacteria > Planctomycetota > Planctomycetia > Pirellulales > Pirellulaceae > UBA721. Next base: position 4,337 of record DTSG01000141.1, read on the forward strand.
ATACTGTTGCTGCACTTCCGCATTCTCAACAATCGGAACCGGTACCCGATTGCGACCGCCTGGTTCTCGGTCATTTTCGACCAGCACGCTATATTCACCTAGAATTTCATCTTCCAAATACAACGTGACTCGGATGGGTGATTGAGGGTCATCGCTATCCACGGTTGTCTTATCGATTTGCCGAACATACAGTCCCCGTATTCGACTATCTTTCAATTCAGCCGGTAACAAAAAGCTAACCTCTTGGATTCCAGCATCCTCGATTTTATAGGACAGCAAAATAGTTTCTTCGATAGATCTATCTGAGACATTTGCATTTGAAAACGTCGTGCACGTCACTTTAGGTGTGCGTCTAACCAATTTAAATCGAGCGGAGTAGTTTTTCCCCGTGAACCTCAACGCGGTCCGCGCCATCGTTCGCTGACTCTGCTTGAGCCACGCGAACATAGTAGCCATCGATACCGATTCTCCTTGGGTAACGTCCAGCAACTCGATATTAAAGGACGGATCCGACAACAAAACAGTTTGTCCACGTTGACTCGTAACCCCCGGGGTCGCTACATACGGCACGTCGGTCGTCATATCCTGCAATTTCCGTTCCAACATCCCTTCTATCAGGACGTTCAAATTACCGATCACTCCATGAGATAATAATATCGTGATCAGTTGCGCCGGACCCTGCAGTGATTCGACCGGCGTAGCCGACCAATCGACCAGCGCCGCCGTTCTAACTTGTCGAATCGCCAAGTCAGCAGGAACAATCACTCGAACTTGGTGGATTGGCCGCTTTTGAATTCGAAACTGCACCTGTGTTTCTAATGAAATCTGTTGTGGTGAGACTCGGACCAGTGAATTAATATTTGCGGAAACGACTGCGGTCACCGGTTTCGCGGTGAATTGCAAATCGAACCCAGTCCCACTGAATCGATACGCCTGCAAAACCTGCACTCCCAGCGGGTTAACTCGATCGGCTGGTTGAGCGGTTTTCGCAATCGCATCATTGACATCATCGCGATCAACACCCCGCGCCTGGTTAACAAACAATTCTAATGCTGGACTTCGGCGAATCGTGATCGTACCCTTTTGAGAAACGGCGTCTGGAACAGATACCGCGGGCACGGAGAACGAATCACCGGTTTTCCCGGGCAAACTGCGGTACCGCAACAAACCAATATGCAGCGTCGCTTGGTTTTCAGCAGGTTCTAACAGTTCAACGGTAATACTCTGCCGATCGTTGGCATCCCGTTGCACTTCCCAACTGCGAATATTCCCGCCTGTCACCGCCGCCACCCGGTATTCGTTGGGTACGACGAACCGAAATATTTCTAGTTGACTATTTCTAAATTCCAATCGCACTTGCCAATCAACATACACGCCATCTTCTTGCACATCCACGAGTAATTGCGAATCCGCTATCAGGTCACGATCCGCTCCGCTTTGAGAGACAATGGACCGCCAGCGAAAATTAAATCCGCCATTTAGTTTCAGTGGCGACTCCACCCGCTGATTATCCGCGTCGGTATTCAACTCAGCAGTACCTAAATGGCCATTCCACCTTACTTCGGTGTCCTTACGTGGCACATGCAAAACTAACAAACCACTCGCCCCAATCGGCAAACTACCGTTTGCCAAGCGCCAGCCACCTTGCCGTTGCACTCGTAGCTTAAAGCCGACCCGCAATTCGTGATGCCCTCGTCCCTTAACAAATAACGTATGACTATTGCCGCGCAGCTCTTGTTGCGGAGCTGCGTTCAGTGCTTGTTGCTGTGCCCCATTGGCTTGTTTCCCAGTACCGCCATTAAGCCCCCGCACTTGGATTTGCGCCGGTAGTTTGTCGAGCGTGGCATATTGCAAAACCAGATCATTCAAGGCCAAGCCAATGGCGACTTCACGCCCACTGAAGACTTCAATTCCCAGTACGCCTTCAATGAAAATGCTGTCATCCTCAAACAACGTGCTCTCATACTTAACTGAACTAAAAGCGTATTCGACGGGCAACACTTCGTGCTCCAACGGTAATTCTGGATACGCCTGACGCCACAATTGAGAATACAACTCTAACGGAATCAAAAGCTGATCCGTGGGAGTTCTCTTGGTAGGAAGTTGAGCAGGATCATACGGCACGATGACAGCATCAGCTGGAACTTGCACCGTCTGCACTTCCTCGAACGGATCATCCTGCTGTGCATCTGCGACTCCGCTAAACAGCAGCGTAGCGAGCAGCAAACCGCAACCAAGTCCCGTGATTCTCGCAGCTCGTTTTTGAAACCAGCAGACGCCCGGTTTAAGTAAATGATAGAAGCAATAAATCAGCGCCAAGGCGAGTGTTAACACAAACACAACTTCTAACACTTGCTGATAAAACCTCAGCGCTGGAACTGCCGCTGCTAGCGCTAGTATTGTCAGCACGACAAGCACATAGTTACGTTTTGATTTGGCATCGCGAGGTAACAACAGCAAGCCCACCAGCAAAACGGCGATGCCCGCAATCCAAGCCCATAAAGTAACCACACTTTTACGCACTATCCTACCGACCAATTTAGGTTCACCACCTAAACTCTGAAAATCATATCGGACGAAATCCATGTATTGCACGTCGAGGTCACCGTTTGCATCTTGCGGTTTGTTCAACAGATCGACGTTTAGGCTCTTCATACCTTGCAGCGCCCAAGTTTGACTCGAACGATAAGAGTATTTTTCATCATGTTCACCGTCCAATCGATCAATTTTTCCATTGGCGTTCTCATTCATAGGCGCCTCGCTGTCCTCGGGCGCCATTTCACTACCAGGATCAGCAGCAGCCGGTGGGCGTGGAACAGGACTTGATTCGCCTTCCGCAGGTTCTTTCGCATTATCCCTCGGTCCATTGATTACCCGATTTGGCGCATCACTTGTCAACGCGGGTGTCGCGGCTTCTAACTTATCCGCGAACGATTCCGCATTTTCCATTAGCCGTCTTTCGCCTGCCATCGCACCGTCCTCGCCCGCAAAATCGAATTCGGCATCACCCACAAATTCTGCTGATGATGGAATGCTATACGTAACACTATCTGACGATTGGAAACCTCCCATGGAAGGCAGGAGGACTCCTCCGCCACCGGCGAGCACAGCGACTGACGCAAACGCACCTTGACTCAAAACGCGCGGCAATCCAATAAGTTGCATGTTTGATTCAGCATACGGTTGTACAACAAAATTGCCAGGGACGATCAATTGCCAGCGAATCAATCCTGCCTCAATCGGCAATTGTTGTTGCTCCGCGGTTACGCGAGCAAATTCAAATAGTTCCGGTGCCTTCAGTTGAAAACCAGCATGGCCCACTGACAGTCGCTGCTCGTAGACGACACGCAAATCCCGTTTGAGGCCAACATTTCCTTTGGAATGTGGAAAACTGACAAGAAAACGATTGGTGGTGCCAGACACTTTCTGTGGTTTAACAGTTTCAGCACCATCAATAACAACACTCCATAAACTTGCTTGCTCTGGCAGTGCGACTTGGATATAACTCGCTTTCGTTAAGATTTCAAAACGTGCAACCGATTGATACACGCCATGACGACTGACAAAAGAGACAATTTCACTGCGCTGAATTAGCGTACTAGGCACACTGAATAACAAGGGCCTACTTATCGCTAACCGCACATTCGGCTCCGTTCCCGTATATCCATAAGCTCCAACTCGGTGCTTACCAACGCTATACCCATTAACCACCAATTCACCCACGTCGACAGGCTTGAGTCGCGAGTCTGGTCCCAAGTCGGTGTTGGCGGCATCCCCTACTTTAATTGCTAACTCCGGTGACGATTCAACCGACAGGACTCCAGATTGATAAACGACGTTTTCCGCGGTGGCAATCGCTGGAGAGTATTCGGTTTCAGATTCTTGGATCACTTGCTCAAAATCAACTCCAATAACAGCCACTCCCGCGGTCGGCTTATCAAGCGTGACGGTCCAGATGCGGTGCTCGTCCGCTTCTATACTTGAAAATTGCTTAACCACAGTACCTGCGAATCCAACAACATTGAGATCCGCTGGAGAGGAAGCTGGCAACTTAAACTGTACTTTCTCAACAAGTGACTGCTGCACGGTATACGTCAATTCACTATAAGTCTTCAATACACCCGGTTGCACATTGAGGAACGTGGCCACACGCGCCGACAACACCGGTACCACTCGTTTTGCAACGACAGCAACCGTAAATTGCGGTTGTTCGTATCGATAAGCCAACGCCAAACGACCCGTCAATCCAGCTTGCTGTTTATCAGCAGTCGCTAACGTAACTACCCCACTCACTTGCTCCGGACGCACTTCATACACTTCCTCGAAACCAAGTTGCGTGCGGATTGCCAGCACACCCTTATCACGAAAAGTGTCTTCGATCATGAACTTTGGCAAGGATAAATGAAACTCGTCCCAATCGTCCAACCAACCCTCAGGTACGCGTTTTGCCAGCAATACGACATTGTGCACCTGCCCAAACGCTCTCCTAGTAGGAAATTTTGCATGCAAACGGCGAATTCCCATCTCATCAATCGTCTCGTGATATATCAACTGGTCATTACCCGTGTGTAAACTCACGATATTCCATTGAGCGGGAACTTCGATCGTAAGCGCGTACAGATCGTCGAGTTCCGGAAAAATATTAAAGGAGACACTGACCGTATGATTGCTTTGATTCAAGGACAGTTGAGTCGTAGTCTGAACGTGAATCCTATTCTCTGGGTGAGTCACTTGTGCACTGATCTTATAATCTGACTGCGGAACATAATACGTTCCTAAGACGCGAATCAAAGGTGCACCTGGTTCAACCACAAATATTGACTCGGGCAGCGCTTGCTCAAGGATTTGCGTATCAAGAGCAATCACCCCCTCTGTTTCCAATGAGTTAATGGCCAGCCGACGATCCGCTAAAATACCAACGACTCCAGTGGACACCAATACATCAAGCGGTTCAATTTTCGGGAATTCCCATTCGTCGATCGCCGGACTGCTATGCAGCGCCGTGATCTTGATCAACAGATCTTCCGTTTGTGGAATCCGCATTTCAACTGTCAATACTTGCTGTGAATCTTGCTCTGCCACCGACCAACGCGAAACCCCAGGCGCTTGCACATCGGTAACCTGAAAACCAGCAGCTATAGCAAACCGGAAATCCGAGGCGGCACCTTGTTGCACTTGCATTGAAAACGTCCCGTGCAATCGCTGTATGGCCTGAGTCAATTCTGCCACGAGCACATTGCGGGCAACCACAATCTCTTCGGTCATCAGCCGCTTGTTATTGAGCGACATGGTGATCCGCAATGGTCCTGGCTTGGCCAACAGATCAAACCGCGTGACGTTTTTCGCTTCATCGACGGTTCGTTCCAAAACGCTCGCACCAGATTTGATTTCGATATTGCCCGACACAATCAATTCAATTCTCGAATTCGCTGCATGTGGCAATAACATCGTCAGCGTCTGCTCAGCCGCGGCATGCTGTACAGCTGCCGACATTGAAAACTGCACCTGTGATTTCCCGATGCGAGGCAGCAACAACCGTACCAACTGGTCCGAATCACGTACCAACGAAGCCGAATTCTCACCCATGGTAACGTTGAGAATAGAAACACCGGAAAACCCCAATGGCAGTTGCTGTAAACCGGCAGCCAGCGACTCAACTTCAAAATCACCGACAACCAGTGCCGCATCACCGAGAATGTTGATTCGATATTTAGCGCTACGCAATAGCGTTTGTTGTGGCGGAGTGTCCCCAGGTTTAATATTTGCCTTCTTTAACAAAGCTTCATATTCACTGCGAGGCAAGTAGATGCGCTGAATCCCTGACGCCAAAACTGTCTTTAGATCGTCAAAAGGCACGTAGATTTCACGTTTCATTTCGCCTTGCTGAGCAACCGCTGTCGTCGCGGCACCAAAAACAGCGCACCACAACAATAGCATCAGTCTTGGTATTCGCAGCCAGCGAGACATGTTTATTTTATTAGGAGTCGTTCTCATTATTGATCTCCCTCGCGATTTGAATTATCGTCATCGCTGGACACCGGATCATCATCGCTGGACACCGGATCATCATCGCTGGACACCGGATCGTCCGGTGACTCGTCGGGTTCCGCATGACTATCCTCTGCGAGTGATAACTCTTCATCAATTCCATCCGCATCCGGTTCTTCTTCGTTTTGCGTTTCCGAATCTTCCGGCGACTCGCTGGCGTCCTCGAGATCCGTAGCATCGTCAACTGTGGTACTTTCCACATCCGTATCCGCTGCATCTTCAGCGGTGTTGTCTCGAGTCACATCCGCTGCACCAACTGTATCGAGCGAAAACAACTTGCGGCAAATTCGAAAACAAGGTTTCAAACAATCCTTGATAACCCAAATCACGCACATTAAACCGACACCAAGAAACAAGCCGGAAAACGGCATGTGGCTTGCCATGATTGGTTTAATTAAAACAACTCCGAGACTGGCAGACACGAGAACCAAGACTGTAATTATTTGATGACGCACTCCCAACCAAAGTCCACCGAGGGTAACCACCACTAAGAACCCAAACATAATAAAATGAAAGGTAGAGAGAGATACAGTGGACAGCCGCAAAGGCGACGAACTCGGATTAATTGCTGAAAAGATCAGCGTGTCATGGCTGCTGAATTGATTTCCCAACTGCACGTCAACCCTGGCTTGGGTAATATTATTCAACAGTGAGTGAACATCGACAATTCCTTCTGTTTCGGAATTGTGCAGGAGATTACGCTGGATCGTTTCCAAAAATGATCTCGGCAAATGGTCGTCCCAATCACCAGAATAATCCACCAACACGGTGTCTGAAGGTAAGTGGACAGCCATGAAAATTTGATTGATTGCGTGTAGGTCCGTAAACTCGGGAATACGAACGGTAAAACCATCGGATTCGATCGAGTATTTCAACTCCAACACAAAATCTTCACCCGGGGTGATGGTATTGAGCGGAATCAAGTAGGTCTCCTGATTACCCGCAGTATCCTCTGCATCCGCAGTGGAACCTTTTTCAATCCCGACCGCCTCGCCGTTAATAGAAAGTGGGTCATTTGGAATTTTCGACCCCTGCGGAAATGTGACCGCGATTCTTTGAGCGGCACTTTTGACTCGATACACCGCGTGGACTCGCGACTTGCCACCTTTGGCAATTTGAACATCAATCACTCCTAATTCGATTGCCGAAAGTTCAATGGACTCTAGTTCATATCGGTGAATGTCCAGTTTTACGCTCCACTCTTGGTGAAATTCCATCGCAACCGCAGCACCCTCTACCTGCATCTCGGTCGAGCCTAATTTGAGGTCATAACGAGGATCAATGGGACGTACGCCGTCAGATTCCGCGGGAACGACATCTAAATTTTCCGCTTTCTTGATGACAATTTGCCCCCAACTTCTATTAACCTCTTGCGGTATTAATGGGGTCAGGGAAACACTGGCGGCGGAACCGACTTCCAAATCCTCTAACGACTCAATCCACGACAACTCTACTTGAAAGTTACCAAACAGTTCTCGATTTGAAGTCAATTGCCAGGCCGTGTAATCGTCCGCAAGATCATCTGGTCGCGGAGTAATTACAGATTCTTGGACTAATTTCGAGTCAATGCGGATCTCCTCAATCAAACTCGTAGGAACGTCCAATCTAAGTTTTTTCACGCCACTGTAGCGGACGTCATAGGCCAGTGTTACGGAGTGGTTGATGATTCCGGATTGCACATCAGCAATCACTAACTGTCCCACTTCGATCTGTGGCTGCCTCCGTTCGACCGAGAATGTCGGATTGAATGATTCAGTGGCATACCGGAATGCATGGACAGCTAGAGAACTCCCAACATTGCTCATTTGCACCAAGCCCGCAATACTCGGTTGCACTTCGCTGATGGCCACGCTCTGTCCACCGGCAGTATCCACCGGCGTTACTCGCAAACCCTCTGGCGCTAGTACCGTCACATTACCCTGAACATGCTCGACACCTGCAGCAACAATACGCGGCAAAGAGAAAGTGTATTGCGAAGCCTCACCCGTTGGCGTCAACAGATTAACATCAGTCCGTACCTTTTCGACGGAGACCTGCAGCGCTACGCGGCCCACAGCTTTGCGTGAAAAATTCACGCGGTATTTTCCAGGAGCGTTCTCGAGGGCGTGATGGTTTTCGACAACCACAGCCGTCACGTTCGCAGCAGCGATACCCCGCACACTTCGAATTCGATGACCTTCGGGAACATCAAAATCTACGTGAAATAGTCCGGCGCGTTGAATATCTAACAAAGTCGTTACACTCAGGCGAGTTAATTGAGGAGTGATTTGAATCGTGACATATTCCTCAACCGTAACACGTGGTTGCAGTTTTTCAATTTTGAGGATGAGTTCATATGGCAACGCAGCATAGCGGTAAACAAAGTCCCAACCTTGACCAACATTAACTTCAGCGGCATCCACTTGTAGCAGCCCCGTCCGCGTATCAACATCAGCTCGCAGGTCACCTTCCACTTTGACCATCACAAGTCCCTGTTGACGTGAAACGTTTAGTGCTTCGATCTCAGGAATGGTGACATCGACCGATTCGTTTTGCATACCTACTTCAAGATCAAACCGTTCCAATTCGATATTAATGGTTTGTGTGGAGTCCGCTGGTTCGAACAGCTCAATCGTAATAATTTGATACCCCTCTTCCAAGGCAACATCCCAGCGACGAACATTTGCATCAAATACTCCGGAAATTTTTTGTCCCACAGGAAGCCGTAACTTCAATTCACGCAACTCACTGCGCGTAATTGCATAAACTAGCTGGGCTTGTGTCCGCTGTGACCCCTCACCGATGACAACGCTTTGCCGAGTTTGCACTGTCGCTAGTGCCTGCAATCCCGCTGCACCTTCGCTGCGTGGTGTCCAATCGATATGAACTTGGGGTGTTAAACCAAAGAAAGCAATCAATACAGTCTCAGTTGCAGGTGCTACCGGTGGGGCTGGGTCGCCCGTGGCGTTATCCCGCGCGGCGCCATCCTGTGTTTCAGTAGCGGCCACTAACGGCTGCACATTTACTTTCACGCCTGGGTCAGCAATCGTGATCTTCCAGCGGTTAATGGATGCTTGTGGAGCTTGGAATGAAACTTGATTCAAGCCCGGTGATTGATTGTAGGTCCGCGCGTATTTGAGGTCCAAGACAACATCCGCCGCGTCACTTTCCTGGCGCTGCATCAACAGAAAGTACCCCTGCCCAGGTCGAAAAACGATACGCGCCGTTTCATCGCCGATCGTTGCCTCAGAGATTGCCGCATCCGCTAATCGCAATGGGATTTCATGCCAGCCTAGGCCCAGCATTTGAATCGACAACTTAGCGGAAACCTGCATAACATCGCCGCGAACTGTCGCTTCAGACGAGATCGATGTAATCATGGACCGCAGTGGAATCGAAACAGGGTTGTCCACCGCATTCTTGGCACGAGCAGCTTGCCACAATTTTTGGAATTCATCGTACGGCAAGAAAACACCACGCGACGGCGATTCAAATACTTTTGATAATTTGTCGTAGGGAACGTAAATCGTCTGTTCGTATAACGAGTTCTTTTTCTCGCCCGCTTCTTCCGCTTGCTGAGTCGCGGCTGCAGCAGCAACCGGCGGAGCTTCCTGGGATCGCACCACGCTTGGAACGCTAAAGAGAGAGGCTGCTATAAAAAGACTTAATAGCGTTTGATTAATTCGTTTCAACATTGAGTCATTTCCCTGTTCTATATATCAACAATAAATTGAGAGGAGGAAGGAATTCCTGCGTATTTTCAACACTGCGTAATGTCACAACTGCGTATTACCAGAAGCGCCTATCTTAACAGGGGCGAGCAACTAGTCGCGCAGTTACATTAACCATAATGATTAGCAAATACGCTCTAAAGCAACACCCTCACGGTTAAGACGCATGTTTTGGCTAAAATGTTCCCAAAATATCCCGCACAACTGTCATAAACCCATCGAGTGGCGAGGAAATTCTTTTTTAAGTAGCGATGAACCTCGATGGCCATCAACTTGGCTCCTGCTGCATTGGGATGTACTCCATCCGGAAACAGTTCCGGATGTGGATCCAAAATCTTATAGATATCGATCAACTTGACACCTTTGGACTGCCTTACAGCAGCCACCACTGCCGGAATGACTTCTTGCTTAACAACTGCATCGGGTATACCCCAGCCGTCCATCGCTACGGGTCTTGGATTGCCGCACCATAAGTAATGCTGTCACCGGCACAAGCAACTCGAAGCGGTGCGGCTACTAGGTTTGTCGCCAAATAAATCGAA
>DTSG01000142.1 GCA_012965455.1 Planctomycetaceae bacterium
CGGTTAATTTTGTGCACGGTTTTGTAGGATCGACTGCCAAAGAATCTTCGCGAGACGAAGTCATGGAAAAAGTCGCCGCAACGGTTGAGCAACAAGGAGTTCAAGCAACTATTTTGAGACTCTTAGTACAACTAGATCAACAGGACAATCCTCACCTATTGGAAGCACTAGGCAATCTCTACCATCGCATGAATTGGGTAGCCGAAGCGGAAAAATGGTACGAGCAAGTATTGCAAGTCGACGAGGAAAATCTCGATTTACGAATCAACCTCGCCTTATGCTACATTGCCAACGGCCGCGTGGGCCAAGCCGATAAGGTGCTCAACCAAACCAATTTCAATTCGGCACAGCCTTCACTTGAACATTTATACGTCAAGCTTGAATGTTATCTGTGGTTCGCCAAGTCGCTACCAGTGAACCGACAACAAGGATCAGACATTGTGAAAAAGATCGAAGCACGGATCCAAGAACAGGCTACCGGACAGACTATCAAACGGACTGCAGACCAATTAGAATCCGACGACGACCGATTACGAGTGGTGTCTGACGCGGTGGCACGTTTTCACGGAGCAACTACCGAATTACGTCAGCAGCGAACCAACATCAGCGTTCTTTATGTCGACGTAATTGGAACTCCCGAATAAATGACGATCCGTCATCGTCATTTAGTATTCGTTTTTAGCTATTGCGGCGCCGCAGATGTTGACGGGCGGTCGGGGGAAGTTCCGTTTTCAATAAATGGTTGCATTTTAGCCGCTAACGACTCAGCAACCACTCGCGCTCCGGCAACAGACAGATGTGTGTCAAACACTAAGTTGTGTGAGAATTCATCTGACTTATTTAACTCTATCAGCGACGGCGTGGCATCGACAAACTCGATTTGTTTTCGCCGACATTGTAATTCCAACCATTGCGGCAAGTCAGACGGTTGCCACGGTTGCCTTAAATGCAGAGTCGCGTCAGTATCAACTTGGTATCCTAACGAATGAAACACGCGACGCTTCGTTGGCAGATAGACACACCACAGCTTCATATCACGTTGTCTGCAATACTCCGCCAATTTCTCAATTGCCACTTTGAGTTGATCTCCCACGGGACCCAGCATTTCCGAACCAACAGGAGTGTAATCCAACTTGAATCGAACCGACTCATTTCCACGACTTAGTGTCGCATTAACGGCGGGACCATAAATGTCCAAACGTGAAGGTGCAAACAGCACATTTTGGATTGCTGCGGTCAATGATGATTGCGTTTTACGATTGGCAATCAGATCAACATGATCACTCGCGCCCGTTTCAATCCGCGACAGTCGCTGTGATTCTAAGACCATATCTTGCAGGTCATTCCCTTCAAAAAACGCCCAGACAACATGCTTAGTCGACTTCGAGATACCAAAATGCTGTAAGCAAGCGGTTTGGTTGAGAACACCCGTATGCGAAATGCCTAAGTTCTTCACGGACCTGTCGACTAATGAACCTAATTGCGTCGAGACAAGATCATCATATTTTAAGTTGCCCAGTTCTGTGAACGAATCACCAATAACAACAATCTCCCAATCTTCTAAATCTGCGGGATTACGAAAACCATCTTTATCATATTGCAATGTGATTTCCTGTTCTTGGGGAAACCACTTAGCGTCATACCCGATGCGTTGCATTTGCGACGTCACGACTTTTCCAGTCCAAGAGGTCGTACCCGGTCGCCGATAATAGGCTTCACCAAACGGAGTGGTAGGAATTCGATAAAACGTCGGGACGCTTTCCAGATCACGCGTCGTTTGCGAAAAATCGAAACCAATCAACTGAAATGTAAGTTCGCACAATCCAAAGAAAAAAAGGAAGGCAATTAGACTAAATAGAATTTTTCGTCGACGTGTCATGTGATGCGGTGTGTGAATTATTTGGTTATCAACAGTAACTTCTATGGCTCTGTGGGCAACGGTTTTTCCAACGGGATACGACCATCAAGATAACGCCAATTCTTCACAAAGGAAACCAAGTCTGCCATTTGTTGTAACGTAATGTTCTTTTCGAGACCATCAGGCATTAGCGACACACCGCGCGATATTATTTCATCAATTTCCAACCGTGCTATGACCTCCTGTTTACCTTCGGGTTGCCGCAATGTCACAGACGAGGATGTCTCGGTCGCCAATATTCCATCGAGCACTCGACCATCGTTGAGGATAATCGAGTAGTGCATGTAGTTATTATCAATCGCTCGATTAGGCTGTAGGATGTCCGTCAATATTTGAATTGGTTGTCGTGTACGTGAGTCGGAGATATCCGGGGCAACTTGCGTTCCAATCTCACCAATCTTATGACATGTAGCACAGTTCTTTCTAAAAACAATCTCGCCTCGTTTTGGAAAAGCTTCCAGTGCTAACGCTGCTCGATATTTAGCCAATACAGCTTGGCGATCTGCATTGACTAAACTACCCTGGATTGCTGTCGCCCGCGCGACAATCGTTTTATCACTGTGTTTGAGCATCCTATTCATACGAATTGAATCGACCTCATTTGCCGAAATGTCCTTGGCTTCCAGGGCATCTAACAACAACAGAGTTGTTGTTGGTTGTCGTAAAACCGCATCGAGACATGCGCGCTTCACCGCTGGCCGCATTGCTGAAAACTGATCCAACACCTGATCCCACGGGACAGCGGAACCTGATGATTGCAAACTTTGCAAAACCGCAACGTGAAATTCCGAGCGGACTGGTACGGCTAATATTTCCATCAACAGATCGATCTTACCAGCATGCCCTAACAGCTTTATCCCCGCCAACCGATCCGCTGCTGGTAACGTCACATTACCCGCCCATTGCTTAGCGAAATCCCACAGCACATCGATTTGAATCTGTTGTTCGGAACTCGCTGTCGCTTGCAATGCCGATACATTCACACGACGACTGCGGCTGCCATCAAGCGTACCCAGTAAACTCGCCGTTACACCTTGGTTGCGAACACCGAGATCGTGATAACGCTGCGGCGCCTCAGACCACCATTGCACAACCCACTGCAACCACGTTTGCCGAGCGTTAACTTCGTTGGAGAGATAACGAGCAGCGGCATAGTGAACCCGATAGATATTGTCCGTTTTCGCAGGCGACGTCGATTTCAAAATTCCGTCCTGACCGCGAATCCAAAACTCCTGCACCAATTTCGGCAGATCGTCACCGACTACCATCAACATTGCTTGCGTCAACCACTTGTCTTCAATACAGCGCGAGAACACGTGTAGCCACAGCTGAAAATCTGCATGGTCAATTCTGTCACCGAAAGACAGTAATGCCTGAAACTGCACTGCCTGATTTGCATCAACTAGCATTTTTTTCGCCATCAGCTCAGCATTGGGGCAATCATCCCAATGCTTCTCCAACAACACAGCGGCTTGCTTTCGAACCGCTGCCGTTGAGTCACTAACAGCCGCTTCAATATGCTTGGGCTGCAGTAGACCCAAGCCTTCTAAAACCCAGAGTGCTCGTTGTCGACCTTCCCAATGAATTGAGTGAATGAAAATTCGCGACAATAATGTTTCGGCATCGTCAGGACGACGTTCAAGCAATAGCCGGGCGGCTGTTTCGCGGTGCCATGAATTCGGGTGTTCCAGCAATAGCACTAAATCTTCTGTATTTGAATTTGCAATATTCCAATTCCATCTAGCTTCGAGTCGCTCTCCTTTGGATTTCAAACGGTAGATGCGACCTTTGTCGTCGCCATAGCGAGTATCCTTGCGAGTTTTCAACTCAGCCGGAACCCACTTCGGATGTTCGATCACCGCTCGATGCATATCAACAATATATAGACACCCGTCAGGACCCGTACGGAGATTAACCGCGCGGAACCAAGAATCTCGAGATGCCAAGAACTCGCGCTGTTCGCTGTCTTGGTACATCGGTAAATATGTCATCGCAGCATGCGATTGTGATAGCCGTTCCGCATGCACCAAATTACCCGTTGGATCACAGGTTAAGGCAATTCCCTTCATCCCCGTTAAGGAATGACCACGATAAATCAAAACACCACAGGCAGCGGTAAACTGTCCCTCATGCAAATTCGACGTTGTCCAGAAATTAGTAAGCGGGAAAATCTTGGACTCAGCTCCCGCTTTGGCTGCGTCTTGTTTAACATCCGCCACAGCAACGCCCGAATATTTTTTGACATACTTATTGGCAATCATGATTTGCATCAATGGATTTCGATTACTGCATACGAACCGGTTCCCCTGATCGTCAAACGTCAAACCAAATTGCCCAGCTCCGGAAAC
>DTSG01000143.1 GCA_012965455.1 Planctomycetaceae bacterium
TTTACAATGTACTCATTGCCCTGCCCCCGCCTATAGAGCGTTATTGGACCTGACTTGTCGCGCTGAACCATGATGGGCGCAAAACCATCGACGGGCAAATGAGTCGTAAGCATCGCTGCCGCTGACTCACAGACTTTCTTAATGTCGGCGAGTTCGGATTCGCCCCAGTCACCGGGTAAAACGATGATTCTTAGCTGGGTTGTGTCGGTGGAATTGGGGCCGGCCGAATCCGGCACGGATTTTACGGCATTCTGAATGTCGGCAATGATCTTGCGGAGTGCGACGTTTTCAGCCTCGAGTTCTGCGATCCGTTTTTCGAGTCTGGCGTCATCTTCGTTAGCCAGTAAATGCCCGCAGCAGTTTAGCAGGAAGAACGGCAGTACGGTCAGGGCGATCAATCGATGAAGGCGATTAATATACATAGATAGTCTCCGAGTTCGTTTGGATTATTAAGCAGGTTTACAATCCATCGTACCGTATCATCCGCTTGCCAAAACAGTAAAAAAAGTGTTCGTAGTATGAACACCCCCAGTAAGGGATTTAATAACGTTGTCACGCGAGTTTACCGTACAATCCGTCCACGCGGTAGGAATCGGGAATGGTTTTTAAACGTCCACATAATGACGGCTGGCATAGAAGCTGATATCTTGGACAAAAGGCACGAGACCAGCAAATCACGCATCCGCGTTTTTATTTACGTTGCCTAGTCATGTTTTTACACCAAGACCGTTTCTCCATTGTTCACGTTTACGAGAAGACCTATGAAAAATATTATTGCCAGTTTCACGCTGTTGTTTGTTTTGCTTGTCCCGTCAATCACGGTGATTGCACAATCTACCACCCCGCGGGTTGAAATTCGGAATAATGACCGCATCGTGTTTATTGGAGGGAATTTGGCCGAGCGGTTCCAGTATTTTGGTTATTGGGAAGCGATGCTTCACACAAAATTTCCGAAACTAAAACTATCCGTACGCAATCAGGGCTTTACGGGCGATGAAGTACGATTCCGACCTCGCTCGCTAGATTTTGGTACACCCGACAAACATTTGACTGATGCGAAAGCAGACGTGATATTTGCCTTCTTTGGATTTAGCGAATCGTTTCGAGGAGCAGCAGGATTGAAGACTTTCTCCAAGGAATTGGAGCAATTTATCACTCATACGCTGTCACAAAAATACAATGGAACTACGACACCTCGCTTGGTATTGATCTCGCCCATTGCTCATGAAAATTTAGACACGCGGAATTTTCCGGATGGAACGGAAAGTAATCGGAATATTGCTTTGTACACAGCAGCTATGGGCCGTGCGGCGGACGCGCATCAACTGCCGTTTATAAACTTATTTGAGCTAACGCAAAAACTTTACGCTCAAGACAGTTCCTACTACACCTTTAACGGAGTGCATTTATCGGATCGCGGACACAAACAATTTGCCCCCTATTTTATGAGTGCTTTATTTGATTGGGAGACACCCTGGACTACCCTGACAGAAGATATCCTGCGCGAGGTACAGGAAAAGAACTTTAACTATTTCCACAAGTACCGAGCGGTCAATGGATACTATATTTACGGCGGTCGCTCGCGGCGGGACCATGGTAATCCTCCCTACACCGACGCCTATGTGATTGAGAACGAACGCGCCAAGCTTGCTGAGATGGCAGAATTGGTCGACCGACGGATCTGGAAAGTTGCTAACAACGAGCAGGTGCCGGTTCAGGTTAATTATGACGCGACCCGAAAACTGCATGATGTACCCACGAATTTTAATACACCAGTCAACATCCTGCCCCCGGAAGAAGCCAAAAAACATTTTCAGGTAGCTGATGGTTATGAAGTCAATTTATTTGCCAGTGAAGTCGATTTTCCGGAATTGAAGAACCCGGTGCAATTCACGTTTGATTCACGCGGGCGACTGTGGGTTGCCACCATGCAAAGCTATCCCCAGTATCTGCCACCCAACAAGCCAAACGATAAGCTGCTAATTTTTGAAGATACCGATGGTGACGGGAAAGCCGACAA
Organism: Planctomycetaceae bacterium; assembly: GCA_012965455.1. GTDB lineage: Bacteria > Planctomycetota > Planctomycetia > Pirellulales > Pirellulaceae > UBA721. The sequence goes on from DTSG01000143.1 coordinate 2,021, forward strand.
GATGGAGGTCTTTGCTGACGGCTTGCATTTACCGACTGGATTTGAACTTGGCGACGGAGGTGCTTATGTCGCGCAGGAACCCAATCTCGTGTTTCTCAAAGATACCAACGGCGATGGCAAAGCCGATGTCCGCAACATTCTACTCGGTGGTTTTGATTCAGGTGATTCGCATCACGCGATTGGGGCTTTTACCTGGGGTCCTGGTGGCGGTCTTTATCTACACGAAGGCACGTTTCATATAACCCAAGTTGAAACTCCCCGTGGAACCGTGAGGAATGCTCATGGAGGTGTCTATCGCTACGATCCCACCAATGGCCTGTTCCAGACATTTGTACACTACAACTTTGCGAATCCATGGGGCCACGCGTTTAACCGCTGGGGTCAGAATTTTGTCGCGGATGCGTCGGGCGGAGCGAATTATTTTGCAGCTCCGTTTTCCACGCGTGCTCCCGAATATTACGGGCAGGAGGATTTCGGGCCTTTTAAGTTTGTCTATGCCGAACAGATGCAGCAGTTTCTAAAGAAACGCGTACGACCGACCTCCGGTTGTGAATTTGTTTCGAGTCGTCATTTTCCGCCTCAGGCTCAAGGTAATTTCCTGCTAAACAACGTCATCGGCTTTCAAGGGATTTTGCAACATACCGTCAAGGATGATGAATCGGGGTATGCGGCGACTGAAATTGAGCCGCTATTGTTTTCGGCAGATCGAAACTTCAGACCGGTGGACCTGCAGTTTGGTCCAGATGGAGCATTGTATGTCGTCGATTGGTTTAATCCGCTCGTGGGGCATATGCAACATAGTTTACGAGATCCGAATCGGGATCATTCCCACGGTCGTATCTGGCGTATTACATATCCATCACGACCCCTAGTCAAACCAGCGAATATTGAAGGCAGTTCCGTACCGCAATTGCTGGAATTGCTAAGGAGTTATGAAGACCGTACGCGGTACCGTGTGCGGTTGAAGTTAAGAGAATTCCCTGCGGCGGATGTTGCCTCCGCAATTAGCAAATGGATGTCCGCCTTGGATCCGGAAGATGCGGAAACGGAACATCTCAAGCTCGAAGCATTATGGGTATGTCAGCATCACAATCAATACGATGGCATTGGCCTAAAATTACTGCGGGAGTTGCTGGCGTCGCACGACTACCGAGCACGGGCTGCAGCCGTGCGGGTTGTTAGTTTCTGGCGGCACAATGTACCCAAAGTGTTTCAACTTTTACGCACAGCAGTTCAGGATGATCACCCCCGAGTGCGCCTAGAAGCGATCAGGGCCTGCAGCTATTTTTACGAAGGTGAAGCGGCTGAGGTAGCTCTTTTGGCACTGCATGGGGAACAGGATTATTATATCGAATACGCGCTGCGACATACGATTCGACGCCTCGAACCTTCCTGGCGAGAGCTCGTTGGCTCAGGCCTCCCGTTTGCAGAAGAGAATCCACAGGCGATTCAATATATTATTGACCGTGTGGCAACACCGGACCTAATCAATATGGCGCGGAGCGAATTGGTTTTCAAGCAATTACTAACCCGCCCAGGAGTGGTGCATCAGTATCGCCACGAAGCGCTGATGGGACTGGCTGAATTGCACGGAACTGACATGGTCACGGAGTTGGTTGATGTGGTCGTTCGGTTGGATCAAGCGACGGGCGAAGAATCAGAACAAGTGCTGACTGACTATGTGCATATGTTTCGTATGACGGAACCGGCCATGTTGAAAATGAAACGCGTCGAACTTGCAAAACTACACCGCAGCGGCAATAAATCCGTGACCCGACAACTGGCGACGGCTGCGGTCATCGCTGCTGATGGCAGTGCAGAAAATCTCTGGAATCAATCTCTGAACAATGCGGGCCGATTTCAGACCATGCTCAACACGATTCCACTGATCGCGAATGATCAGGTTCGCGAAGCACTCTATCAGCGTGTGGCGTCAACGATTTCACAGCTTCCGGCGCCTCTGAGGGAGCAAATCGCTGATGACCAGGGGCTGAGCGCTCGGTTCGTACGGATTCAAATTCTCGGCAAACAACGTGTTCTGACGATCGCTGAAGTTCAGGTGATGAGTTCCGGAAAGAATGTTGCGTTAAATAAAGTAGCAAAACAATCGACGACGGACTTCGGAGGTGTAGCGTCTCGGGCAGTTGATGGTAATACGGACGGAGCCTATGCCAACGGATCACAAACCCACACGTCCATGCAGAACAATCCGTTTTGGGAGGTGGACCTAGGTCAGGAATATCCGATTGACGACGTTGTCCTCTGGAACCGCACGGAAAATAGCGGAACGTATGTCAGTCGCATGGATGGGGTCGCGGTTACGGTTATGAACGGAAACCGCAAGAAAGTGTTTGTGTCCGCGGCTCATAAGGGCCCCAATCCCAGTGTCAATATTTCTGTGGGCGGTGCCAATCCGCGCGTGCAGATAAAACGGTCTGCGGTTAATGCCCTGAGTTATATAAGTGGCCATGATGTAGATGCATTTCAGCGACTTGCTCCGTTGGTAAGTGACAGTGTTTACAGAGCATCCGCGGTCACTGCTATTGGTCGGCTCAACGGTAGCCTACTTCCCAAAGAACAGATTAGCATCCTGATCACAGAGTTAATACGATATATCGAGTCGGTTCCGGCGACGTCCAGAACTCAAACCGAAGTGATGGATGCGATTCAGCTTGGCAAGGATCTTTCAGGCCAACTTGGTCGGGAGGCAGCGGTCAATATCCGCCGGCGGCTAGCTGATCTGGCGGTGGATGTGATTGTCATTCGTCCCATTCCCCATCGGATGATCTATGATCGCCCCCATATTTATATCCAGGCAGGCAAGCCGGTGGAGATCGTATTTGAGAATGTGGATATCATGCCGCATAACCTGATCATTACGACCCCCGGGGCTCGTGAAGAAGTCGGTATCCTGGCGGAACTACTAGGCTCGACTCCGCAGGGATTTGCGAAACAGTTCATACCGGATACGGATAAGGTGTTATTTGCTACGGGTATGCTGCAGGCTGGTGAACAACAGCGATTGCAGATTACAGCACCAACGGAACTCGGCGAGTATCCGTTTGTCTGCACCTTTCCGGGTCACTGGAGAACGATGTTTGGTACGGTACATGTCGTCGCAGATATTAGTGATATTCCGCTGCAGGCGACAGTTCCTATAGATCCTCACGGCGATATCCCGCAACGTAAATTTGTACGAAAATGGTCTACGCAGGATGTGCTTAATGCAATCAATTTACTGGAGTCAGGTCGAGATTTTGAAGCGGGTCGCCAGTTGTTCACGCAGGTTTCCTGTGTTGCCTGTCATGCAATGAAAGGTACCGGAGGAAAACTTGCGCCGGATATGGTTGACTTGCAAAAGAAGCTCGCTGATCAAAAAACCGATGTGGCTAAAATAGTGGACGCGCTGGTTGCCCCGTCAAAAGAGATCGAAGCAAAATATAGAGTCCAGATTGTTGTGATGGTGGACGGTAAACTCCACTCGGGTGTTGTCGTGTATGAGGATGAACAGAGATTGTGTTTGTCGGCTAATCCCCTAGACAAGAATGTCAAAGTGGTCGAGATAGATAAGCAGGACATTGATGAACGGGAGGAATCGAAAGTCTCCATCATGCCCGAGGGTTTGTTGAACACGATGACCCGTAACGAGATTCTTGATTTGCTTGCCTATATTATCAGCGGAGCCAATCCGGAACACCCGGCCTATCGGAAATAGAAGCAGACGAATAGCCTTGGATGTAATTATCTTAAATCGTCTGTAAACGAGGAAAGCTTAAGGATATTCGGCACGGGCGAAAAATTAAATGTCCAATTTCGCGGTCGAATTGCGGAGTCTTAGTATGTGGGGGGATTTTTTTATTCACATCGAAAAATAGACCAAAAACGTCTAAATGCACGGGTGTTTACAGGGTTGAGGGACGATTCACACCTTGTACACTAAATTTTAGATCTAACATGTGGCCTATGCTAAAACAAATATTTCCACCAGCGATTTTGCGTCTATCGATATGCATCGGTATTTGTACGTGGGTTGGTTGTTCTGTTGCGGAGCAGCGCCGTGAGGCAGATGAGTCTGCCTATTCCATTATTAAGAATGCCAGTATTGATCCACGCTGGAAAAATACTGATTTTAATGTTGTCGAGGACCAGCGAAGTCGGTTTTTTGATGCCAACAATCCCGACGAAACTCCGATGCCGCTGGATGACCCAGCGTCAAGTCAGCTCATGAAAATGGTCCACGGTATGCCAGGGGCAAAATCGTGGGACAAGTACGGCACGGTACGGGAGTATGAAAGCCCCGACTGGCGAACACTTCTCTCATCGTATAACTCAATCGACGATTCAGGGGCCGTTAAATTAAACGTAGATTCCGCGCTTAGGCTAGCTTATGTTCACTCGCCAGCTTATCAGACTCAGGTTGAAACACTGTATCTTTCCGCGTTGGACGTCACGGCTCAACGATTTCGTTTTGATACGCAATACTTTGGCGGCTACGACACGAATTATCGACATCGCGGAAATATTAATCCGGCCGGATTCGGAATAGATCCCTCAACCGGCGACACCGTAACCACATCCGCCAGTCAGGGTAGAGAAAGTAATCGCCTTATACTGGGCAGCAACCCAACCGCACAATTTAAAAGACAATTTTCCACCGCCGGCGAAATAGTGGCCGGTTTTGCCAATTCGTTTGTATTTGAGTTCACTGGCAACAACGCTAATCTTGCATCTTCGCTGGCCAATTTCTCCATTGTCCAACCTCTATTGCGTGGTGCGGGTAAGCACATTGCGTTGGAAGGGCTGACTCAGTCCGAACGAAGTCTGCTCGCCAATATTCGCGCTCACAGTCAATACCACCAAGGTTTTTACACTAAAGTCGCGATTGGTGAATTGGGTGTCAGCGGTTCTCGTCGGGGTAACCCGTCAACAAGTGTTAACTCATTTGGCGGACAGGGAGGCTTAGGAGGAATGCTGGGGTTATTGCAACAGTTGCAACAGATTAGAAATACGGAGGATAACCTGAGCTTGCAATTGCGAACACTCGATCAACTGGAAGCGCTGTTGGATGTGGGGGTGATCGATATTGTTCAGGTGGACCAATTCCGTCAAAGTGTGCAACGAGAGCGAGCAGCTCTGCTGCAGTCGCAAAACAGTCTGGATTTATCGCTTGATCAATATAAAACTGGCACTCTGGGATTGCCGCCTGATATTGACATCGCACTAGACGATTCATTTATTGAACAATTTCAGTTTGTGACCCGCACCGGTACCAATGTGCAGGATGCGATTTTGGCGGCACAGGATCGTGTGGGGCTACTTCCGGAAGATATTGACCTTGAAGACTTACAACCCGCGTTAACGGAACTTGCTGGTCTTTCTCAGCGGATCCGCGTTCACCTAGATGAGGTTCAAGAGGATTTGGATCGCCTTGATGATGCCTCTTCTGCTCGCGAGGCGACGATGACCGCCACTGAAGTAACGGATTTTGTTGAGGTAAAAGATGGCCTGCAGTCGACGCTAGACGCCCTGAATCTAAAACACACAGACGTGGTTGTCGACCTTGCGGCGTTGCATTCCGATGTAACGACAGTCGAGGCAGAAAAATCGTTACGGCGGGTGATTGTTTGGCTGGGAGATGTGCTGCGGCTTACTCAGCGAAGCGTGCTGATACAAGCCCGTGCACGTCTCGAAACGGTAACCGTTGACGCCGTTGTGCTGGAATCGAGTGATGCCTACCAAATTGCACTTCATCATCGACTGGATTTCATGAATGCCCGAGCCGCTCTTGTTGACCAATGGCGGCAGATTCAAATTAGTCAGAATCAACTCCAATCCATGTTGAACCTCACCGCCGGAGGTGATATATCAACGGCGAGAAACAACCCAGTTAGTTTTCGGGCTCCGACAGGAAGTCTGCGACTAGGTTTGGAGTTTGACGCACCGTTCACGCGTCTGTTGGAACGCAATGCGTATCGGGAAACCTTAATTCGGTACCAACGCAGTCGCCGTGGTTTCATTCAATCACAGGACTCGTTGCATCTGGGACTGCGAGCGCTGATTCGTCAGATTGAGCAACTTCGTAATAATCTAGCCATTCAAAGAAGCGCTGTTGCGATCGCCATCCGCCGAGTGGATTCGACCCGCGCGAATTTATATGCGCCGGTTCCTTCTCGACAGCCTGGTCAGCGTGTGGCACAGTTCGGGCCCACCTCTGCAATTAATTTGTTATCCTCCCTGTCATCGCTGCGCGATACGCAAAATAGTTTCTTAAAGGCATGGTTAAATTACTATGCGGCTAGAATGCGGCTTGTTCGTGAACTTGGAATCATGGAATTGAGTGATACTGGGAATTGGGTGGATCAACCTCTGCCACCCCTAGCTAGCTTGCTACCTGAGACCACGAAGATACCCACGGAAAACACATCAACGGAACTGCAGTCCCCAGAAACTCTCGGCGAACGATTTCACAAGCGAGTCCTGAGGCTGCAAGCGAAGGTTGAAAAAATTATTTCAGATCGATACTACAACACGGATTGAATACAAACTTGCCCATAGATTCAAAGCGTGACTGAAACGCCTTGCTATCATTCACTACAGCGTTTTTCCATGAACAGGAACCGTTTTTCAGCTTTACTGCGGTTATAATAAAACCACGCGTTTCCAACATTCGGAGGTGTATCGTGCCAACTGAAAATTCTCAATCCACGCCACGGAAAATAACGCGCTGGGTCGGCGGGCTTTTTGTCGTAACGTGTATCGGTGGTCTCTTGTCTTGGGGTATCTATTACGTCCCCTCAATGGTTCTGACAGCTCCGATTAAGAATTCTATGACGTACACGGTGCGGCGGGGAGACCTGCGTGTCACCCTGACAGAACAGGGAGTGCTTAGCAGCACCGACAATACGGAAATCAGATGCAAGGTTCGTGGACGGAATACTGTTACGTGGGTCATTCCCCCGGGAAGCATCGTAGAGAAAGGTGACGTCTTAGTTCGCCTTGATACCAAGGTGATTGAAGAATCCCTAAGCTTGCAAAAAACCAACGTGTTTGAAGCGACCGCCACGCTGGCAGAAACTGAAACAAACCTGGCCTCGATCAACCTGTCGATTGCGGCCTATGAAAGTGGGGATTACCGCGAGCGGCTCAATACCAAACAGACCGAGGTGATAATTGCTGAATCAAATTTTGCATCTGCTCAGAAGTTATACGGGCATTCTAAATTGCTGTTTAAGCGTGGGTTTGTGACGGAACTTGAACTTGAAAGCAATGCCTTCACGGTAACTCAGGCAGACCTAGAACTAAAGGTGAAAGAGACTGAGCTATTTGTGCTCAAACAGTATACTAAAGCATTAGAACTTGAGAGGATGCGGGGCAATTTAGAGGCCACTCAATCCAAGATTGCGGCGGACCAGGCCGGATTGCAAACGGACATTGCCCGCCGTGATCGGGCCGCCGTCGAACTGGAAAATTGTACCATCGTGGCACCTAAATCAGGGTTGGTAATATATCCCACGGCTGCCGCCTGGAAGGACACACCGGATGTTGCCGAAGGCGTTGCCGTTAGCCACGATCAGGTGCTATTGATCATGCCTGTCCTCGATACGATGCAAGTACAAATTGGCGTCCATGAGGCCGTTATTGATGAAATACATCCCGGCTTGTCCGCTACTATAACACTGCCAGATCACGTTTTGGAGGCAAGCGTTACCGATGTGTCCAACATCGCAAAACCGCTGGGTTCGTGGTCTGCAAATGTTGTGAAATATGATACGATAATTCAGCTGCCTCATACTCCCGGGTTAAAACCAGGCATGAGTGCCGGCGTTGAAATCCTAATTGCAACTCACAAAGATGCACTCTCACTACCGGTCTCCTCGGTCGTTGACACTTCCGCCGGAACCTTTTGCTGGTTATCTACCGCCAACGGTCCCAAAAAGCAGCAATTGATTCTCGGGGATAGTAATCATATCTTTGTCTTGGTTGTGCAGGGAGTAAAAGAAGGGGATCAAGTGTTTCTCCACCCACTTACTGACATCGAAGAAGCACAGGACGATGTCGGAAAATTTCTAAGCCAAGCCATACCTACCGACTCCGCAGCTATTACACGGAATCAGAGTTCCGGGTCGAACATAGGAGGGGGAATTCAATGAAACACTCAATTCGATCACGAATCCGACCCATACTGTTTGTTCTTGCGGTTCTCGTTGCCGCGGTGGTCGGTCGATCTGCATATACTCAGGGATATTTCACACCCGCCGAAGAAGATCCATTTGCCCAGGCGTTGACCTATCGAGTGATTCGATCCGACATGGCAGTCACCGTGGCGGAGCTAGGATCCCTAGAGAGTTCCGATAATACCAAACTCGTCTGCCGCGTGCGTGGGCAAAACACGATCACATCGGTTGTCAAAAGCGGTACTTACGTCAAAAAAGGTGAAATCGTGCTGACTCTTGATACCCTGTTTATTGACGAACAAATTTCCGAAAGGTCAAAATATGCACATTGGTCACGAGCGGGAGCGCAACATTGGCTATCACGGATGACGCGCGCCAAACTCTCCATCCCTGAGTACCTGGAAGGTCGTTACGTGGCGAGTCTAATGGGGATGGAAAAGGATCTGGCCATCGCGGAATCCCGTTTGCGGACTTCACAAAACATGCTGGCTCATTCCAAGATGTTGGCCGACCGCGGTTATGTTAGTGAGCTTGATGTGGAACAACGCGAATTCAGTGTAACGACAAGTGAATTATCCGTTGAAAATACGAAGACGCGAATCGAAGTCTTTAAAAAGACTACCAAGGCACGGGAACTAGGACGACTCGAAGGCGAATTGAAAATCGCTAAGGCTCAGTTTGGGGCGAACGATGAGCGGGCTGAGGCGGACGCCTCGCGGCGTGACCGCGCGATTACGGAACGGGAATATTGCACCATCCGCGCTCCCAAAGATGGATTGGTCATTCATCCTCGTGCGGCGGACTGGAAGGGCGCACCCGATATCACTGAGGGCGGCACTGTTAATAAGGAACAAGTGTTATTGCTCATGCCGGATTTAGATAAGATGCAGATCAAAGTTGGTGTGCATGAAGCGGTGGTTTCTAAAATTAATGTCGGTTTGCCGACTCGAATTACACTACCAAATCGAGAACCAATTGTCGCTGCAGTTAGCCATGTTGCGGATATTGCGCGGCCTCCTTCGCTTGGTTCGGGTGATGTTGTTAAATATGATGTTATCGTAGAACTGCCGCCCATCGCAGACTTGAAGCCGGGCATGAGCGCGGAAATTGAGATCGTTTTGGCGGAACACAAGGATGTCCTAGTACTTCCTGTTGCCGCAGTGCTGGAACTGGAAAACGGCTTTCACTGTTGGGTGAAAGCAGGAGGAAATATCGTAAAACGCACCATTAAACTGGGTGACAGTAACGACATTTTCGTCGTCATCCAGGATGGTTTAAGCGAAGGTGAAGATGTTATCCTCAATCCGTTAGCCTACATCGACGATGCCCAGCGAGAAGTGTTGGTACCCTTCAACAACAATCCTAATCAAAAAGAGAATCCTGACGAGGCATATCCTCCAATAGAAAGTCAGGCAGCCGACACAGATGCATGACGCCCAACCCGTCGCTCCATTCTCTTAGATAACGTTCCCTACCCTACTCTTTTGAGATAGTCCCGTGTTTACGATGTTTTTCCGCACAATTTACCTAGGAACTCAAAGCCTATTGTTGCACAAAATGCGTGCTGCGCTAGCCGGACTCGGTATCTTCATTGGGACAACCACTGTCATTTGGTTAGTGGCCGTTGGCGAAGGTGTTAGCCAACGTTCTCAGGATGTAATCAAAGAACTAGGGGCTAAGAATGTTATTGTTCGAACGAAAAAACCCGCCGAGAGTTCAGGACAGCAAAACGCCCAGGTGAATATTCGGAAGTACGGATTATTACGAGCCGATTATGAACGAATCATTGCCATCATCCCTAGCATTCGCCGCGCCGTCGCGATGCGTGAATTCAAATATACGTTGCGAGTTGAAGATCGTTCATCCGATTCTAAGCTCGTAGGATGCATGCAACCCTACCGCGAACTCAATCAACTTAAAATTGCCCGCGGCAGATGGCTCTCGCAACAAGATCATGGAAAAAAGGTTGTCGTGCTCGCTCACGATACAGCTCGGCGTTTGTTTCCCTTTCAAAATCCAATCCGCAAGACGGTCTGGGTCGGCAATGAGCTTTACATAGTCGTGGGAGAGACCAAGCCAAGAATGGCTTCAGCTGCAATCGGAGGTAGCTTGGATGCGCGGGAGTACAATCTAGATGCTTACATCCCCCTAACGACGATGGAAATTCGGATCGGAGACCGCGTGATGAAACGCGTGGGGTCGTCATGGCAGGGCGAAGAAGTGCAATTGAGTCAAATCACCATTGGCGTGGATACCATGGAAAACGTGGATGAAACGGCAGCAATTATACAGACCTTGTTGGCAAAATATCATACCAATGAAGACTATGCCGTGGTTGTACCGAAGGAATTACTAGTCCAGGCGGAACGGCAACGTGACATGTTTAATTTGTTGCTCGTGGTGATTGCCGGCATTTCGCTATTGGTCGGTGGGATCGGCATCATGAATATTATGTTATCCACGGTGACCGAACGCACGCGTGAGATTGGGATACGAAGGGCCTTAGGCGCGAAACGTATCCACATCATTGTTCAATTCATTGTCGAGGCTGTACTGCTCACCGGTGTTGGCGGGATGCTTGGTGTTGTGGCAGGCCTTTGTTGTGCCCCGTTGTTTCGTGCGGCACGCTCGGTCGTGACTAAGTATTGGCCAGATTTCATCACGGAAGATATGCTGCAAATTGAACCGCAAATCGCGACGTGGTCGGTGGTTCTGTCGTTTTCTATTGCGGTGTTCTCGGGAATTGTGTTCGGAGTCTACCCGGCGTGGCGTGCAGCGCGGATGGATCCTATTGAGGCGTTAAGACATGAATAGGTTTGTTTAGCACGGCTTGAAATATTCGCCAGTGTTTGTAGGGCTGGGTCTAAAGATCAAATAACCCAAGGTCTAACTTTTCCCGGTGAATATCGGGGTTTGAGAATTCGCTAAACTAGACAACATTGCTATACATTATATAGTGGTAGTTAACTGATCGTTAACAATCAGTTCTTGCGAGTTTATATGTTCACTTGTCCTGCAGGCGGGTTGTCTTTATGAAGTTATTTCATCGTTCGTTGGTGATTGTTTTATGTTGTCTATCGATTACCGGTGGCTTATTTGCTCAAAATCCTGCCAAAAAGAAGCAGCCACAGCTACCCCAAGGCGTCGATGTTCTTAAGGACATCGAGTATGCCAAACATGATGGCATTTCCCTAAAATTGGACTTATACCTTCCCCAGCAAATCAAAGGGGATGTGCCCGTGATCGTGTTCGTGCACGGTGGCGGTTGGAAAAATGGTAGCAAAGATTCGGGGAAGCGAGGGGCCTGGCTGGTACCCCATGGCTTCGCTATCGCCAGTATCAGCTATCGACTTACGGACCTAGGTCAATGGCCCGACCAAATCAACGACTGTTATGCAGCAGTACGCTGGGTTCGAAAAAATGCCAAAAGGTATGGATTAAGTGGTGAGCGAATAGGATGCTGGGGCACATCGGCAGGAGGTCATTTGACAGCGTTAATGGGTACCCGCACCTTTACCGGCAGGGAGAGAGTTTCCAGTCGAGTGCAAGCGACGGCAGATTGGTTTGGACCCTCAGAGTTACTGACTATGCCGCCAAATAATGTTGGCAACGGTCGAACTGCAGAAGATGTAGCTAAGAGCAATGGCGCGATACTACTTGGATCGACGGTAAAGGACGTACCAAAACTCGCAAAAGATGCGAGTGCATTGGACAACGTATCTGGGGACGATTCACCTTTTCTCATCATGCATGGCACCGCCGATCCGGGAGTTCCTATCAGCCAAAGTGAAAAACTACATGCCGCACTTACGGCAGTTGGTGTCCCCTGCACTTTCGTTAAATTGAAAGGGGCAAAACATGGAGGGCCAGAGTTTATCACGCCGGCGTCAAATAAGATATTCCTAGACTTTTTCACAGAACATTTGAAGCCTGCTAATTAGGCCTGCGTCGCGAAAAATCTGCCGCCCCAGTGTCTCTCTCAATCTTAAACACCGACTGAATTCTGGTATGCATTTAAAGTCGGTTTAGGGCGATTTGCAATGTTGACCCAGACATGCACATGAGGGTCACCTCGAAAATACCAGACAAACGACGGGCCTTCCAAACGCCAGTTATCCCACAAGCCGTCTTCCCCCAGATCACCTTCCTTGTAAAACGCCAAATGGCAGGCATCCAGACCACCCTGTTGTTTCAAGCACTGCGTGACTTCATCCTGATCAGATTGGCGGAACGGTTCCAGTAGCAGTTTCAATACGGATTGCAGGTGCTTTTTCTGGTCGGCTGAAAATTCGGTTACGGGTAAACCGTCAAATTTTCCAGTCGCTCCGCGAAATCCGACA
>DTSG01000144.1 GCA_012965455.1 Planctomycetaceae bacterium
ACGACCTTGTATTACACATTGCAACTTCATGAGTCGGGAATCGATTAAGGAGATGGCGCGGCTCGGTATCGTCGCGGACTTACAACCGGCGTGGCTTTATATGGATGGCAAAACTTTATTGAAGCAGTTTGGGCAAAAACGCACAGAGTACTTCCAACCCTACCGTTCCCTTTTTGACCGTGGCGTGGTCGTTGGTGGCGGCTCGGATCACATGCAGAAAATTGGGAGCTTGCGCAGTGTGAATCCTTACAATCCATTTCTCGGGATGTGGATTACACTACAGCGGCAGCCACGCAACATGGATGGAATATTACATGCTGAGCAGCGACTCAAACGACACGAGGCTATACGGTTGTATACGATCAACAACGCCTACCTGACTTTTGAAGAGGAAGTCAAGGGTTCATTGGAGGTGGGTAAGTTGGCTGATTTCGTGATCATAGATAGAGATATCCTTAAGGTTGAATTAGCTGCTATAAAGGATACGCAAGTATTGAGGACATACATTGGTGGTCGATTGGTATACACCGCCAGTGACTGATTGCTAGGTACGCAGCGATAGCATGAGGGGCGCGGTAGTAGTTTAAAAACGTAAACAGGGATAGCAGGTGTAGACATGCAACGACGAGAATTTGTGTTAGGCAGCAGTGGGTCGGTTTTGGGGCTGTTGGGCAGTTATTCCATGGTGAATGCTGAGATTACCGCGATAGCCGAGGATGGCATCGATTGGTACAACGTTCAGGACTGGGGAGTTGAGGGGCGCGGATTCAGCGAGACGAAAAGCTATTTTGATCGCTTGCCAGCCAAGGCTGAGGGTGTTGTTCGTAAGGCGGTTTGGGGATTGAGTTTGCACAGTGCTGGTATGTCATCGCGGTTCAATACTGATAGCCGCGACTTGCACGTACGGTATCGCCTGAAATCGGCTAGAGTTGCAATGCCTCACATGCCCGCCACTGGAGTGAGTGGCGTAGATCTTTATGGAACCAATAAAGAGGGCGCGGATCGGTGGATTAGTGTTTCGCGGCCAATTGCCCAAGATGTTAACTACAAATGGGTTACGGGTATCGATCCGCCCGGTCCTAACGGTCGACTCTATACGGCCTACTTGCCGTTGTACAATGGCGTCGAGAAAATGGAAGTCGGCGTTCGTTCTGGGAGTCGGTTAGCCCCAATTGCTCCGCGTAAAAAGGGCACGATTGTGTTTTACGGTACTTCGATTATGCACGGTGCGTGTGCGTCACGGCCGGGCATGGCGTTGCCAGCTATCTTGGGCCGGTGGTACAACCGGCCAGTTATTAATCTTGGGTTTTCCGGCAACGGCATGCTGGAATTGGAATTGGCAGACTTGCTCGGCGAATTGGATGCCAGTGTCTATTGCATCGATTGCCTGCCAAATCTTGTTCCAGACTTGGTGAAGCAGCGGACGATTCCATTTTTTGAACGACTTCGCAAGCACAAACCTGACACGCCGATCTTAATGGTGGAAGATCGCACGTACACGAACGCGCCTTTTTATCAGCGGTCGCGTGATAGACACGCGGGTAGTCGCGGGGCCTTTCGTTCTGGCTTTAACACGCTGAAAAAGGCTGGTGATAAAAACTTGCATTACTTAGAGGGTAAAGAATTGCTCGGCAGCGACGGCGAAGCCGCGACGGACGGTTCGCATCCCAACGATCTGGGCTTTATGCGCTATGCCGAACATTATAAGGTTGCTCTCGATCAAATCATCAAACAGCCTCCGACACAGCACGCTCTGAGGCCTGAATGAATCGCGGTTTTATGGAAATGAAAATTGGCATTACCCCAATTCAGGTTGCGGCGTTGGTTTGTGTGATGTTGTGTAGCTGTAGCTTATCGGCTGACGACAATGATTTCTTTGAGTCGAAGATTCGCCCGTTATTGGTGCAGCATTGTTATGAGTGTCATAGCGGCAAGGTGGGGGTGGTCGAATCAGGCTTCGACATGGATACCCGAGCTGGATTGCTGGGCGGTGGTGATCACGGGATTGCTGTTGTGGTGGGCAAACCTGAGGAGAGCCTGCTGATGAAGGCTTTAAGTTACCGCCTTGCTGACTTGGAGATGCCGCCGGATGGAAAGTTGCCTTCGCGGGCGACGGATTTAATTGCGGATTGGATTAAGACTGGTGCCGTGATGCCGCTGGGCGCAGCCGTGCAAACGGAGGATAAGTCCCCAGCGTTGATTAATATTGCGGCGGCTCGTTCGCACTGGGCTTTTCGAACGCTGGCACCCGTGTCCACGCGATTCGATCGTCAGCAGCGGATGAACCCAGTCGACCGCTGGGTGCTGCATTATCAAAAGAAGAATCGGATGCGAAGTACGGGACCAGCGTCGCCGCAGCAGTTGATACGGCGTTTGAGTTTTAATCTGACGGGCTTGGCTCCGGAATGGCCGGATGTTTCCGCGTTCATCGCCGATCCCACCCAATCGCAGTACAGTGAGTTGGTAAGGAAGTATTTGTCGTCACCTGCGTATGGAGAGCGTTGGGCGCGGCATTGGTTGGATCTTGTGCGTTACACGGATACGACGGCTAGTTGGTTAGAAAGTACAGCGGGTTCGTTTCGATATCGCGACTGGGTTGTTAACGCTCTCAACGATGACGTTCCCTACGACCGTTTCGTGAAATTGCAATTTGCGGCGGATCTCATGGGCGACAGCGAGCCGGGCGATGTTGCCGCGCTCGGTTTGGTTGGCCTCAGCCCTACTTACTGGAAAGAACCGCGTTTGGCACCGCTGGTGATCAAGGCCGTAGTGGCGGAAGAGTGGGAAGAACGCATCGACATGGTGGGGCGAACGTTTCTCGGGTTATCGTTAGCCTGTGCGCGGTGTCATAACCATAAGATGGACCCGATTACTCAGCAAGATTATTATGCCTTAGCAGGCGTGTTTGCCAGCAGTCGAATTTTGGATATACCGCTGGTGGCCCAAGATGAACAAGAGGTCGTCCGCGCGGCAATTAAGGAGGCGGCGGCTATTCGTGTTAAGATTCACCGGCAAAAGGTTTTGCAGGAGGGAGCCAAGGATAAAACCGCACACGCCAAACGAATCGTGGAGCTGCAGGCCGAGTTAAAGGCGTTGTCCGTGGCGACTCCTCAGTTTGACGCCCCCCGCGTGATGGCAGTCGTGGAGGATAGTATTTCGGTACTAGCCGACGGTCCAGATTTGACCAAGGTTGTTTACACGCCGAACCACTCGATTGACGTTGCCGTCCAACTTCGCGGTAATCCAGCGACGCTGGGTGAGGTTGTTCCGCGACGCTTTATTGAGTTGATGGACCCACAAAAAACGCCATTCTCGATTGGAAGTGGCCGCTTGGAATTGGCCGAATCGTTGGTGTCCAAGTCAGAGGGACTGTTAGCGCGGGTAATAGTAAATCGCGTTTGGCGGCACCATTTCGGCGAAGGGATCGTTGATACGCCGAGCAACTTCGGCTTGCAAGGCGCGGTGCCAAGCCATCCGGAGCTGTTAGAAACGTTGGCCTTGGGGCTCGTGGAGAACCAGTGGTCGCTGAAATGGTTACAGCGGGTGATTGTGACCAGTGAGACGTTTCAGCAGAGCTGTAGTACCGATGAGGCGGCTATTTCTAAGGATCCCAATAACCGCTGGTACGGACGGATGAATCGGCGGCAACATGACATTGAGGCATGGCGGGACTCTATGTTGCAAGTGACGGGTTTGCTTGATGTGAGCATTGGCGGAAAACCGGCGCTACTTTCTGACACAGATAATAACCGACGGACGTTGTATGCGACGATCAAGCGACGGGAATTGGACGAAGTCCTGAAGATGTTTGGATTTCCAGAACCGACGGCGCATAGTCCAAAACGAGATGAGATGAATACTCCGCTGCAGCAACTCTATTCACTCAACAGCGAGTTTATTTGGAGATGTGCAGATCATTTGGCGTCATCTTACACTGCCAAACAGACGGAAGAATTTAAGCCGATTGTGTCAGAGCTGTACCGCAAGGTATATTCGCGTGAGTCTACGCCCCAGGAATTTGACGTAGCGATTGATTACCTCGAGAAAACCGGCTCCGATGGATTGCGTCGGTATATACATGCACTGCTGATATCCAATGAGTTTGCGTTCTTGGATTGACATTGTTAATTGGTGGGCAACTTAATTATTGGAACTAAATAAGAATGTCGTTTGCAGAAAACATAAATAGGCGGGCGGCGATCTCCGCTTTGGGCGGGGGGTTGGGGTTGTTGGGCC
>DTSG01000145.1 GCA_012965455.1 Planctomycetaceae bacterium
GACCCCGCAGTTGAACTGGCACCAGAATCTAACGAACTATTGCGTGATTTCCTCACCTTAGAGGATATTTAACATGATCCGACCACTCAAAACCCACAAACCTGGCGTCACGCTATTAGAGCTTATTGTTTCTATGGCAATCTCCGCCTTGGTTCTCGGATTGATAGCATACGCCATCAACAACCACTTCTATGTCGTCGAAAAACAACGAATGCATGTTGAGGAAGTGCAACTTGCGCGAGCTTTGCTAAACCGCATCGCAATCGATATTAAAAGCGCCGTACAGTATGAGGGCGTCGATGTAGACTCTGCGCTCGATGGCATGTCCTTGGATGACCTCGGTGGATTGCTCGGTGGTTCAGCAATGGACATTCCCGCCGACCTTGGTACCGTTGGAACAGAATCTGCCAGTTATGATTACCAAACGAGTTTTCCGGTCAATCTAGGATTATACGGCACCCAAAACTCCATCAATTTTGACATCAGCCGAATTCCTCGCCAAGAAGAATACCAGACGCTTTATTCCTCCAATTCTATCGGCGAACTTCTTGATATCCCAAGTGATGTCAAAATGGTTTCATATTACGTGCGTGTGGGTAATGGTACTGTAACTGCCTCGGCCCAGGATGTTTTCAATACGAGCGACGACGTCCCGGGATTGATGAGGCGTCAACTTAGCCGGGCGATCACTAGCTACGCGATCGTCAATGGCAACGCCGAACAATTGCAAAAAAGCGATCAGCTACTTGCTCCGGAGGTCGTCGCAATTGAATTTCGATATTTTGATGGGTACGAATGGCTATTCGATTGGGACAGTGACTCCTATCAAGCTCTGCCGCTAGCGGTTGAAGTGCTGTTAACTTTGAAATCCAGCTCACCATATCACTCCGGTGGAGTTGTCAACGCGTTTTATTCTGACGATTCTCTAGGTGAGCAGACATCTGCTGTCACCTACCGTTTAGTCGTACGTTTGCCAGTGGGTAAAATTCGACCACTCGACGATACAGACGAAGCCATGGAGTCGCTGGGCCTATGAGCATTAATACACAGACAAGTTTCACCGCCAAACGACAGGGCTCCATCTTGATGGTTGTGCTCATCGTTGTGATGGTCGTCTCACTCGGGGCGTACTCATTTTCGGCAATGATGCTGGCTCACCATCAAACGGCCTTACTATCATCAAATCACCAACAAACTCGCTGGTTGGTTGATTCCGGAATTGATACGATCCGCGTACATCTCTCGTTGACGGAAGCGGAACGGTTAGAATCCGGCGGCAATTATGACAATCCTGTGCTTTTCCAAGCCGTCAATATCATCCCCGACCCAGACCCAGCCGCCGCTGGAAATTTTACGATTCTTTCGCCTTCAATTAACTCAGACGGCTATACCGCCGGCATCCGTTATGGACTCGAGAATGAGTCTGCGAGACTGAATCTCAACACCCTCATTCTGGCCGACACTTTTGCTGAAAACGGAGGCCGAAATCTGCTCATGGCGTTGCCCGGTATGACCGAGTATGTCGCAGACTCAATTATGGATTGGGTTGATGAAGACGATGACACACGCGAATACGGCGCCGAATACGACTACTACCAAGGCCTCTCATCGCCCTACACTCCCACCAACGGACCTTTCAACACCGTCGAGGAACTATTGCTGGTACGAGGTGTCTCACCACAACTACTTTTTGGCGCGGATGTAAATCGTAACGGCATGGTGGACGCCCATGAACAATCGGCTTTGTCGGCCGTGCAACAAATAGCGGATTTTACCGCCACTGCCGAGTCTGCCGCTGACAGCATGATTAGTGGCTCTCTAGAACGAGGCTGGAGCTCATACCTGACACTGTACAGTCAAGAAAACAACCTCAACATAAATGGTGAGCCCCGAATCAATTTTAATGACGAGGACCTCACGAAACTGCATCAAGACTTGTCCGCCGTTTTTAGCGTCGATGTCGCCAATTTTGTAATACTATACCGTCAAGGATTACCTGCGGCCGGTTCTTCCGATGCGATTCCAATTCCCGCTGCTGCGTATCAGGTGGACCTGACCGTCGCGGCTGATCAGGAAATAACCCAGATTCTCGAATTGATTGGAATTTCCCTTGAAGGACCACCTGCCGAAGATGGAGAAGATCCCATCATCATTCAATCTCCGTGGCCCGTGGCGGGCTTTGGTACCTACATCGATCATTTGATGGACAATGCGTCTACCAACGCTAATCCAACGATCCCAGGCAGGTTAAATATCAACGCGGCACCTCGAACGCTACTCGAAGGCGTTCCTGGCCTGAATTCCGAAGCAATTGACCGGATCGTGCAGGAACGCTTCACCGATCCCACACAAGATACTTCAAACTATACACGCCACGAAACGTGGTTGGTTAAAAACCTCATTGTATCGCTCGAGGAAATGAAGCTTTTACAGCCCTTTATAACCGGCAATGGGGACGTATATCGTGCTCAAATCATCGGCTATTACGAAGGCGGTAAAGCGTCATCTCGTGCGGAAGTCGTTATAGATAGTACAACCGTTACACCTCGTATACGTTTGTGGCGGGACCTAAGCCATTTAGGCCGCGGATATCCCCTAGAGGTGCTAGGCTATCAATACAGAACTGGTGACTCCTCGATGCCCTCAACTAACCTGCAATAGTTTACGTTTATCGATCGAAAGATATAAATCATGGCAAAACTTATAACCTGCGAATGGGATTCAAATTCCGTCCGGCTATTGGTATCAAGCGTCCAAGGCAACAACTTGGCTATTGATAAGATGGTCGAAATCGCCATCAGCAAGGAATCCGACTCGGATTCCTCACTCACTCCACTAGAATCCGCTCTGGCAGCGGCTGCAAAAGCCGCTGGTCTCCGTGGTCAATCCGATGTTGTGTTTGTATTGAGGCGCGCACAGACTGAGATGCGCCTGCTGACGTTGCCAAATATACCAGTAGACGAACTACCCGATACAGTACGATTCCAGGTGGCCCAAGAATTCAATACGGCTGACGAAGGGCCCATCGACTTTGCGGTCATTGGCGAGACGGACGATAATCAAATCTTTGTCTCCGTCGCTACGGTGGCCCCTGAGGTGTTAGCTGACGTCATTGCCACGTCCAACATGGCCGGATTGACGTCGAGTTCTGTCGTCTTAAGTTCCTTTAGCACGGCACACTTTCTTCACTCCCAAACCCCTACGTCACAACATCGATTAATTATTGATCTTCTCGATGGTGAAATTGAACTAACCGTATCCCACAATGGCATGGCTCAATTTGCACGCTCTGTGAAACTCCCAGAATCCGGACTCACGTCTCAGCGAGTACTCGCGGAAGTTCGCCGTACCATTGCATCCTATTCAAATCAACCAACCCCCGGAGATATTGAAATCGCCACGATCGTTGGTAATTCAAAGTTACACCAGAAAATTCAAGATGAGCTTTCCCAACATCTCATGATTGATGTCGATCTCTACAACCCCCTCGATGACTGCATTGTCACGTCGCTTGATAATAGTGATGCGGCATCGACGCCCGACGAGCCGGCACAATTTACTGCTTTGATCGGCACTGCTTACCAACTACAAATTGGGGAAACCGCGACGCTGGATTTCGTCAATCCGCGCAAACCTCCCGCTCCCGTATCTCCGTTCCGCCAAAATCTCAAATATATTGCTGTCGGAGTCGTGGGGATACTCCTAGCGGCGTTCTTGTTGATTCGACCTATCATGACGGCACAGAACAGAATTGAGCAACTGCAAGCCGCCGTGCAAGACAAGCCAAGCAAAGACAAGGCAAACAAAGCCTTGACGGATCGTTTACAACAAATTACATCGTTTGAGGACTCCCGCATCAACTGGCTCGATGAATTGGTTTCGATGTCCAACAAATTCCCCCCCCCCCAGACAGGCCCTGGTCGACCGCTTTGTAGCGAAAACGTCTACTTCTAGCCGCCCCACAGGAATTCGCGGACAAATGTACGTGGATGTCCATTTACTAAATGTTGAGTCGCTGCAAATGCTTGAAACCAACCTCCTAACTCCAGCGCATAAAATTACCGGGACAGGCTTTCAGCCAGATCCCGAAAATGATGATTATCCGTGGACGGTCACAGAACACATTCGCCTACTCACTCCGCCGCTCGGAAACAATGACAGCGAAGGAAATACGAAGCCAAGCGACGTATCGCCCGAAGTAGGCAAAGAAAACGAACTCGAACAACCCAGTT
>DTSG01000146.1 GCA_012965455.1 Planctomycetaceae bacterium
GGATCTCGTTCCGGATGTACAACCCGAGGCAATCCAAAAACGCCAGGATCGTTCCGCATGGATGAATTTAAAACGTTTTACCCCTGAGCAGCTTAAAGTCTGGCGGGATGCTTGGGATCCCAAAGACAATGCATTCCATCAGGCAAACTTGGAGGGTGACGATCTGGTGCGCTGGAAATTTCAGCGATATGCGAAAAACTACCTGCGTTGCGTCAAAGGTGTAGACGAAAGTGTCGGACGCCTTGTGAAGACACTTGAAGAACAAGGTCTGACAGATAATACGGTGGTGATCTATTGCTCCGATCAGGGGTTCTACATTGGCGACCATGGCTGGTATGACAAACGCTGGATGTATGATGAATCGCTAAAAATGCCCTTTGTGATTAAATGGCCAGGTGTGATTAAACCAGGTTCTGTGGACGAACATCTTATTCAGAATATTGACTATGCGGCGACCTTCCTGGATATGGCCGGGGCGGAGATTCCTGAAGATATGCAGGGACATTCACTCCTGCCGCTACTTAAAGGGGAAGAGGCAGACCAGTGGCGTACTTCGATATATTATCACTACTATGAATACCCCAGCGTGCATATGGTTCCCCGGCATTACGGGATTCGAACCGAACGATTCAAGTTGATGCACTTTTACGAATTTGGGGAAGAATGGGAACTATATGATCTGGAAAAAGACCCGGACGAACTGAATAATCTCTACGGCAAGCCAAAGTACGCCAAGCGTACAAATGCGTTGAAGACTCAGCTTAGAGATCTGCAGGAGTACTATCAGGACGACAGCGATATCTCTGAAAAACCGGAGCAATGGCAGCGGGAACAACGCGGTGGATAAGGCAGGTTGTCAGAACGGTCAAAGATTTCAATGCGGATCGTTCACCTTAAAGACCGCCATGACCGGATAGTGATCACTGATCGATTCGAGCGGTTTGTCATCCCGCACAATTTCGGCACTTTGGCAACGTTTTGCCAGATTCGGCGATGCCAGGATGAAGTCAATACGTTCTAGAAATCCCTGTTGTTTTTCCGGAGTGTTGACATGGCCGAGCACTGTTGTCGGATAGGAACCTAGCTCCAGCAGGGATTTGTAGGATGACTGCGGATGGTGCAGGTCAAACTTATTCCGCACAACATCCTGCAGCGGAGCTTCCATAATTTTATTCATAACATCAAAATTCCATTTACCATCAACAATAAACCGATCTGTGAGCATTTTATTTTTGTTGCCTGGCCAGCGGTGGTCGATCAGCGGTTGTTGCTGGTCAATCCACGATTGATCCGATCGGCTATGGGCATTAAAGTCGCCCATCAGAATAATCTCACGCCCCTGTTGATCAAGGCGAACGACGAGCTCGTAGAGCAACGTTGCCTCTTTGACTTGTTCTCGACGGGACCCGGGCCAAAGGTGGCAAACAATGATATCTAATCCGGCAGTACGGCAGTGCAAGTATCCATGCCAGAAATTTGCAGTGCGGCGTTGGAGAACTTCAATGGGTTGGCGACTGCTCAGACCGATATTATAGCCACCCCCTTTAAGCGTGGCGGCATAAGGGTGGTTCCATTTCTTGGCGGCGGTCTGGAGACGATCTTCATTCCAGCCCACCAGTTCCTGCCAACCGGCAATGTCGGGAGACTGTTCATTGATCCACTTGACCGCTAGTTCAAACGAAGCGTTCCTACGGAAACCGTTAAAGACGTTGTAATTTAGAATCTTGATCGTGGTTTCGGAATCCGCAGCGCTAAGATGCGTTACCAACTTCATCGGGCCCAGTACGGTCCAACCTATCACGGCCAAGGTCATAATTTGTCGATGCATCAGGGAGTCCTATGCTCAGGCAATTATTTCTTTGATCACTTTCCCGGCAACGTCAGTTAAGCGGAAATCACGACCGTTAAGACGGTAGGTCAGCTGCAAATGGTCCAGCCCACAAAGATGCAAAATGGTTGCATGCAGATCATTAACGCTCACACGGTTTTCCACCGCGACATTGCCGATTTCATCGGTGGCGCCATAATGAACACCTGCTTTTACACCTCCGCCCGCCATCCAATAGGTCATCGCGTGAGGATTGTGATCTCGACCAGTCCCTCCTTTTTGCACGATGGAAAGCCGTCCAAATTCTCCGCCCCAAATGACGAGAGTACTATCGAGTAACCCCCGCTGATCCAGATCCTGCAGTAAGGCTCCGATGGGTTGGTCGGTTTCTCCAGCGAATTGCCCATGATTCTTAGAGATGGAGGTATGCCCATCCCAGCTACGGGCATTTTCCGTTCCACCGCTATAGATTTGGATAAATCGTACGCCACGTTCCACCATCCGCCGAGCGACCAGACATTGTTTGGCAAAGTGTTCACATTTTTTGTCACCCACTCCGTAGGCCTTCAGCGTTTCACTTGTTTCTCTCTGAATATCGAGCGCTTCCGGGGCGGCCTGCTGCATGCGGTAGGCGAGTTCAAAACTATTGATGCGTGTTTCTAAATCGCGTTGTTCGGGGCGGGTTTTCTGATGATCCTGATTAAGATCTTTGAGTGTATCCAATAGGGTGCGTTGCTGCGCCAGGCTTTTGTTTCCAGAAATCTTTAGATTATCGATGGGATCACCCTGAGGTTTGAACCATGTCCCCTGATAAATACTGGGCAAAAACCCCGCGCCCCAGTTCTGAGCATAGCCTTTGGGGAGGCCTCGATTCAAAGGGTCAGACATGGTAACAAAAGCGGGGAGATCCTGATTTTCGGTTCCCAGCCCATAGGTCACCCATGAGCCGAGACTGGGGAATCCCATGCGTTTCATTCCAGTGTTAATCATGAACAGCGCGGGACTGTGGTTATTGGATTCGGTGTAACCAGAATGAATGAACGCCATCTTATCCACGTGCCGGGCCATCTGGGGAAAGATCTCCGAAACCCACGATCCAGTTTCACCATATTGGCGAAATTTAAAGGGGGATTTCATGATGGGTCCCACATTGCCTGTAAAGAAACCGGTATTCTTATCAAAGCCTTCCAGTTCCTGACCATCGTGTTTTGCTAACTCCGGCTTATAGTCCCATGTATCAACCTGGCTGGGCCCGCCATTCATGAACAACCAAATAACACTCTTAGCCTTAGCTGGAAAATGTTGTTTTTTTGAGGAAAATGGATTGCCCTCTGCCATTGCGGGATTGGATAGTAAACCCTGGTCAGCGAGTAGTGCGCTGAGGGCGACCGATCCCATACCACCCCCACAGTCGCGTAGAAGTTGTCGTCTTGTGATGAATTCAGTCATCGTCCGTAGGGTTCCGTAGATTCAAAGGGCTAGTAAATGTAACAGAATTCGTTAAGGCAGATCACCAGTTGGAAGAGGTCAGCGAAGGCATCTTCCGTGGGGGTGTTTGATCCGCTGTCAGTGTACGATTGGGTTTGTTGATTCAGGAATGCTAGACTTTTCTCTGTCTCGGAGAGGGTCGGTTGCCGGCTTAACGTACGTTGATATAGTTGTGTGACAAAACTTGTTTGATCCTGAGAATCCTTGAGAAATTGTTTAGCCCCGTCTTCACAGTATTTACGGATATGGGTGTTGTTGAGCAACAACAGCGCCTGAGGGGCAACGGTCGTTGTAGGTCGTTGCCCCTGACTGACTAGGGGTTCCGGAACATCAAAAACCTGCAGCATCGGAATGAGTTTACTGCGTTTGATTGTAAAATAGATACTTCGTCGCCGCATGGACTCGTCCAGCGTACCGGCGCCGAACATTCTGGAGTCCAGTTGTCCGGTAACGTTAAGAATGGAATCCCGTAACGCCTCCCCTTCGAGTCGTCTGGGACTAAAACGCCAGAGATATTGATTGTCAGGATCCTGCGCCGCATCTGCTTTACGGTAATCCGAAGATTGTTGATAGGTATAGCTGGAGAGGATCAATTGGTGGATATATTTCAATTTCCAATCGTTCTTGATGAGTTGATTTGCCAACCAATCCAGCAGGTCGGGGTGACTGGGTGGTTGACCCTGGTTGCCAAAGTCATTTGTCGAGGCCACCAAGCCGCGACCAAAGTGGTGATGCCATAGTCGATTGACCATCACGCGGGCTAATAAGTCCCCTGCTCCGTGCTCGGTATCAACCATCCAGTTCGCCAGTGCTGTTCGTCGATTCGACGTCGTACTGTTACTCGGCGGTGTTTGTGCCCAACGATCGATGCTATCTTGTTCTGGTGACAAGACTTGCAGGAATCCCTGGGAG
>DTSG01000147.1 GCA_012965455.1 Planctomycetaceae bacterium
CCGTTGCGGGTCCCGTTCCACCACCGAGCATCGTCGTGACTCCGCTGGCAATCGCTTCTTGGATTTGCTGCGGACAGATAAAATGAATATGCGTATCGATACCGCCAGCCGTTAAAATCAATCCTTCGCCAGCGATCGTTTCGGTCGTTACACCGACGACCATATTATCATCAACTCCAGCCATCACATCTGGATTACCGGCTTTACCTATTCCTTGGATGCAGCCATTCTTAACACCGATGTCTGCTTTATAGATACCGTCGTAATCAACGATCAAGGCATTGGTAATGACCAAATCGAGCGCATCCTCCTGCGCGACACCCGTTGCCTGGCCCATCCCATCTCGCAGCACCTTGCCGCCACCAAATTTACATTCGTCACCGTAAACGGTAAAATCTTTTTCAACTTCGAGGATCAGCGAAGTATCACCTAATTGCACACGGTCGCCCACCGTGGCTCCAAAGATTTCAGCATATCCAGTACGACTAATTTTATAGGGCATAAGGCATCATCTTTCACTAACACATCATATTCAGGAATTAATTTCGTTGGCAAAGTTTTGCTCAGCAACACGTCGTAGAGTTTCTTGTCTGCCTGCTTCGCTGACTGGCCCATCAGCAAGATTATTGCCACCTCGTATTATTTGTTTTCCAGCAATGGGCACCAAGTCAACCGTCTTCGTTTCACCGGGCTCAAAACGTACAGCTGTACCTGCCGGAATATCCAACCGTAGCCCATAGGCACGATCACGATCAAATCGCAACGCCGGATTGGTTTCTACAAAATGATAGTGGCTGCCAACTTGGATCGGCCGATCCCCAGTATTGGTGATTTCCAAAGCCGTTGACTCACGTCCTTCGTTCAAGATAATTTCGCCAGCGGCCACCAGCGTCTTGCCCGGCGTTATATCTTGCTGAGTATCAGCAAATTGACCAAGTTCCGGCACCGGTAAAAAACTTCCATATAGCGCTAACTCTAAATTGCCATGTTCCTTAACAATGGGTTGATGGACAGTAACCAATTTAGTGCCATCTGGAAATGTACCCTCGACTTGCACCTCAGCAACCATTGCAGCTACGCCGGGCATGACTTGGTTCACACCGAGAAGCTGTCGACCTAGATCCATCAATTCGGCAACGGTTTTACCATCGCGAATCATTTCCAGGACTTGTGTAGCAATTAAAGCTACAGCTTCCGGGTAATTCAATCGAATTCCACGAGCTAGCCGTTTTTGTGCGAGAACTCCCGCTTGGTGTAGCATCAATTTGTCAATTTCGCGTGGTGACAGGTGCATCCATCAGTTCCTTTTACTCAAGTGCTGCTAAGTATTTGATCGCCTTTACCATTTACGATCCCACGGTGTTTCATCTAATAGTGTCTTTAAAAATCCTAAACGAAGTTTGAGGCGATTGGAAGTCATTTCCGTCGTCTCGCCGAGGATTCTCAATACGAACCCATGGTCGAACGGACTCATCGACTCAATCAACTGGCCACGCTTAGTGGGTTCTTCTTTTTTCAATTCAGCAGTTATCGTCTCGCCAAATTCAATCATCTTGGGACCCGCCAGAATAACCGTTGCTAAACAGTGAAATCGTCCCAAACGGTATTCCGCCGTTAATGCGCCATCCTTGGAATTCAGTAAGATTGTATCGAGCAACTGTAGCTGCTCATCGAGATAAATTTCAATGCTACTGCGGTATTGAGAGAACTCCCATATTTCACCCGCATCACGCCGTCCACTGGTGACCCAATCAACGAGCACTAGCGAGGCATCCCCTTGCAGATAGATTGACTGCGTCTGATCAAATGCGGCAGCGCGATAACACGTAACTGGGTCGGGGACCGCTACGAGTGTTGCCTGATCAGCCACTCGCGCCCTAATCAATTGCTTACATCCTCGGCCCGTTTGGTCTTTGTATATTTTGGTCGACGCTTGCGTCCCGAGCACTGCAATCGCATTGTTGTTTACCTGAACATCGAGCTCAATTGCATCGCCGCCGACCATACCTCCACCATAACTACTAACGTAAGCCCAAGCTGCTCGATTATCGCGTTTGGGTACAAGCAACTTCAGCGGATCCGTGGCATAACAGCTTGTAACTACCGATTGACCGTGGACAAAAGAAACCTCTAGAGATCCTTTGCCACCAATAGCAGATCGTTGTTGGGCAGTTGTACAAATGGTCGTCATTTTCACCCCTCTCGGCGAGAAGAAACTTAGACGCTGAGGTATTTCTTAGTGAGCTCAGCGGTAAGCTCGTCGGTAGTCCCACTGGCAACCGACTTGCCACGATTCATCAAATAAAATCGATCACCAAATTCATGCACGAAATCTAAGTACTGTTCTACGAGAATAATGGTCATATTTTGTTCGCGAGCAAGTTGTCGTAACACCTGGCCGATGTACTGGATAATATTTGGCTGAATTCCCTCAGTGGGTTCATCAAGTAACATTACTTTAGGACTACCGACGAGCGTTCTTGCGATCGCCAATTGTTGTTGTTGCCCACCCGAGAGGTCACCTCCCATACGGCCCTTCATTTCCTTCAGAACCGGAAACAAATCATAAACAAACTCGGGAATCTTACGAGTTGGTACGGGAGACGCTTCGAGACCAACGAACAAGTTCTCTTCGACCGTCATGCGGGGAAATATCTGCCGCCCTTGGGGCACTAAGCCCAAGCCAATTCTCGCTCGCTTATAGGCCGTCATAGACGTTACCACTCGGTCATCAACAGTGATCGACCCACCGTTGGGTTTCAGGAGTCCCATAATATTTTTTAGCAGTGTCGTTTTCCCAACGCCATTGCGACCAACAACGCACGTCACCTCACCGGGCTGCATCACCATATCAACTTCGCGCAACGTCCTGATAGCTCCATAGGAAAAGCTTAGTTGTTCAATTCTCAACATTCCACGTACCGTTACCTTTTTCTAGATTACCTATTAGATAATCACTCCGATCACTATCTGTATCACATTAATTACAACAATGTATTATCTACCCAAATACGCCTCGACAACGCGCTCATCTGCTTGTACTTCTTCCATCGTCCCAGACGCCATAACTTTACCTTCATTCAACACGAGAACTGGCGAATTGAGCAATCTCACAAAATCCATATCGTGCTCGATCACGATAATCGTATGGTCAGACTGCAGTTCTAGCAGCAATTCAGCGGTCAAAACAGTCTCTTCATCAGTCAAGCCCGCTGCGGGTTCATCGACGAGCAACAAGACTGGATCTGAAAGAATCAACATGCTGATTTCCAGCCATTGCCGTTGCCCATGACTCAAATACTTAACCTGTCGATCACGTTGATCGTTCAATCCAACTCGATGCAGCAATTCCAATATTCGGCGATCTTCCTGCGTGGTGGTATCTTGGAGCAGATTCCTGCCCAAGCCTTGCCAGTTAGGTAACGCGATTTCCATATTTTCGTAAACTGTCAGGCTGTCAAACAGCGACGGCGTCTGAAATTTTCGACCAATACCCATTCTCGCTATCGCCGCTTCATCTAGCTTAGTAATATCCTGCTGCTGGTATTGCAATCGACCACTCGTACAACGAGTCTTACCACTGATAATATCACAGAATGTCGTTTTACCAGCGCCGTTGGGTCCAATGATTACCTGTAGCATGTAATGTTGTAATGTGAACTTATCAATATCCAACGCTTTAAAGCCATCAAACACGACGGTCAGATTTTCAACGTTGAGTATTTCCGCTTGAATTTCTTGCGAGTCTGTTTGATGACGCTGCAAGGTTGCAATGCGACTCAATCGACCGGCAGCATCATCTACTTTTATCGCATGCTGAGTCACATCGACCGGCGACATATCTGGCTGGCCTAGCCGCTGTTTGGTTCGCATCAAGAATGACCAAATGCTGACTAAACCATTGGGCATCACGAGGACAACTAGAATAAACAATGCCCCTTGCACGAATGGCCAAGTATCTGGAGCTGCACTAGTCAGCCAATTGTATAGCAGGTTAACCGACAGCGCGCCGACTATGGGTCCCGATAACGTTCCGCGACCGCCAACGGCAACCCAAATGACAACCAAGATGGACTCTTTTGTTTCGAGGTTTGTCGGAGTAAAAATTCCCATTTGAGGTGCGTACAGCATTCCAGCCAAGCCAGCGATCATGGCGGAAACGGTAAACACAAATACTTTAAAAACGTAGGGCTTGTAGCCTGTGAACCGCAAGCGTTGTTCGTTGTCACGTACAGCAATCAAGACTCGACCAATGCGGGATTGAATCAAATACTGACAGAACAAATAAACATCGATCAGTGCAACCGTCGAGGCAATATACAGAATCAATTGGACGCGTTCGTCTTTCAAATGATCGTATAAATCAAATTGGCTCGTCACATTGTCCGTAAACCACATTCCCCCAGCTAGCGCCAACCCAATACTGAGCCCCAGTAACAATAGTTTTTTTGCGCGAGGGTGCTTTTCAACAGCGAATTTTTTACCGCGGACGGTGTTCGTTAACCACCGGGTCAGCATATAAAAATGCGCACCCAATATCCCCGTGACAACAAGCGTCAATGTCCATTGGCTCACAGAATTCTCGGGAGTAAACGGCCCCACCGATTCGAAACGTGTAAGACCATTGGTTCCGCACAGCATCGTTTCGTTCATGGTAAAAACGAGCCAAACAGCGAGCGTTAAAGCCTGAGTGAGAATGGCAAAAAATACGCCCTTCACTCGACTGCGGAAAACAAAAAATCCAATAATCGCTGCGAACAGTCCTGGCAGTAATAATCCCAACACGACCGTTGAACTAAACCAGTAAAAGGGCTTCCAAAAAATAGGGACTAACCAATCCTTTTCAGACTCGCCAACTTGCCCTGGATACACTTGGTACAAGCAAGCGGGCATTTTCCAATTATTAACGTCCACGATTCCTTCTGGACCACCATGATGCGCTAGGAACATCCCCATCGCATAACCGCCAAAGGCAAAAAAGAGTGATTGGCACAAGCAGAGCATGCCCGTGTAGCCCCATAACAGATTTAAGCTAACGGCGACCAGCGCAAAGCAGAGATAACGGCCCAACATGTTGACCGTCGATATCGCGATATCCCCATTTGCCCACATCAATGGTATCAGCACCAAAGCAACCAAAACTGCAGTAACACGCGTGCTGCGATCAATGATTTCGGTACCGCGATCAAGCATATCCGTCACACGACTAGACATCGGTAGTAGATTTAAATCAGACATCAGCGGATCTCCCACGTGGAGGAAATAACCCAGCCGGACGCCATTGAATAAAGACCATGACTATCACGAGAATTAGTACTTTGGCCCAAATCGTGCGCACGGGAATTGCACCTATCCGCGTCGACGCAGGAATTTCTCGAGTCGCTTTTGGAGGTGCTGCTCGAAATCCTTCTGTTCCTTTTTCCGCAACACCCAGCCAATTCATGTCATCCGAAAAGTTCAGCTCAGCAACGCCTTCCAGAGCGATTCGCGTTCCACTCGATGATGCACTGATTGCAAAGCCATCCTGATTATTAATTGCCTGCACGATCAAATCGGTCGTCCGTTGCCGGAACGATACATCGGCTGGGTTTAAGACAATTGGCACATGGAACTCGGGCTCGCTATGCTGCATCGGCGTTGCCTTAAAATCAAAGACACGAAATCGACCTTGCTCGTCGACTAACACCAGCGCATCATCAACATCGACAGTAATATCTTCGTCGTAGACAAATAAGTAGTGATTAGTATCTGTGGCGCGAACAGCCACCATCAGAATCACTCCAATGCCTAAAATTACAACTGCTTTAACGACACTTTTTTCCTGACAGAAACGCTGCCACCACGGCCGCGAATCATCAGCATGCGATGAGCTCATCTGTTTCAAACTTCTGAGCTTACGGATAAGAACAACGCCACCAATCACAAGCATAAACAATCCTGTCGCAAACAGTCCTGTGCCAAATGTCGTCGTCTCCAACCAGGTATTCACCACACCGATACCTCCACCCGCAGATACCGTACCGGCAAGTTTGCCAACACCACCGGTCACGACAACTAGGAAAGAGTCAACAATGTAGTTTTGTCCCATGTCAGGTGTAACCCCAGCGAGCGTCGTTAAGGCACAACCGGCAATGCCAGCCAACCCTGATCCAATCGCAAACGTAATCCGATCGACCTGCCTTGTTTTCACACCTAAGCTAGCCGCCATTTCACGATTCTGAACCGTCGCTCGAATCCTTAATCCCAATCGAGTCTGTTTCATCATCCAAGCAATTGCGGCAACGATGACCATCGTCAAAACTATAATAAACACTCGGTTGTAGGGAATCACAAGTCCTGGCTGCAGCTCAAACGCTCCCACTAACCAAGTCGGTGCATTGACACCAATATTATCTCCAAAGCCTCCCCACAAAAGAACGTCCGGTAGAAATGCTGCCTTATCGTAATCGGCCCAAGGAAATCCAGCCCGTACAAACTGAATCAAAATCAAACCCACTCCCCAAGTCGCTAACAATGATTCCAAGGGGCGGGCGTAAAGATGCCGCACGACAAAATACTCAATCAAAATTCCCGCAGTCGCTGCTACTACAAACGCCATCGGCAGGGCTGCCACATAAAACCAATTGTTGGGATCATCCGGAGTATGTCCGAAACCCAACTGCATGACATAAGTTGCATAAGCTCCCAACATCACCAGTTCTCCATGTGCCATATTTATCACTCCCATTTGGCCGAACACGATTGCCAACCCCAAGGAAATCAAAATCAGGATAGAACCGGTGCTAATTCCATTAAATAGGCTTTTCAATAGCGATGTTCGCTCGTGATACTGCTCAATCGCCTGATACTCAGTATGCAATGCCAGCCGAATTTCATTATCGATCAAATCGCCTTTTAACTCCTGCTCCAAACGCGCTTTGCCGCGCAGGCTTTTCAGCTCGCCCAGTACTTTAGCTGCTTTCAGAATCGTGGGCTTTTCTGCCGCAGAGTCCTGCAGTTGTAATATTCCGATGCTTTCCCGAGCAGCATAAACAACCTCAGCAGCTTCGTCTTGTGCAACGATTTCCTGCAACAGCGGGATATGTTCCAATTGCCGTGTTGCACCCAGACGTTGAGCAGCTTCCGAGCGTTTCTTGACACTACCAGAGCGTAATGTGTGAACCAGAATTGCATTTTGTAACAATCCTCGATCAGTACGCGGAACAATTAATATCTTAAGATTTCGTTTGACAACAACGTGTTGTTGTCCCGCTGCATCAAGCACGGGTGTTCGCTCAAGAAAATCTTCTAGCGGAATTACGCTGACAGAATTCTCATCCTTTTGCGTTTCTCCACGAACCAGTTGAGACTCAAATCTAAACAACCTCCCCAACTTGTAGTCCTCTAAGAATCCTAGAACTCGAGGATCGTCAAAATCGGATAATTCTTTGAGCGTTTGCTGACGTATTTCTACTTCGTCAGCACTGACCAAGCTCATCAAATCTCGCAATTTGTTATCTTGAGCACTGAGAACGCAACTGACCAACGACAAGGCAAACAACATCACAATGCGCAAACATCGAAATTGAAATAACCGGATGATTGTCATTTTTTAGAAATCGCCTAATCGATTTTTGATTACACAAGGTGCCGTAATATCGAATAACCAAACGGAGAATTAAGAACAAAACATGTTCCTAATTCTCCGAGTTGGCATCCGTAATTACAAGGTAACACCCTTGAGAACTGCGAAGATTACACGACTATTTCTTGGGTCCACCAGTTGGTGCTGGAATCTCTCCATCGGCGTGAAGATAGGAGCTATAAGAATCTGGGGATACTAACCCATCGCTCTCATGGACAATTCGGAATTGTCCATCTGCTAGAATTTCACCGATGTACACAGGCTTCAAAGTATGTTGATTACTCTCGTGCATCTTTTTAGGACCACCGGGAGCGTCAAATTCCATACCGTAAACCGCTTCACGAACCAGATCAACATCAAAACTGCCAGCTTTTTCTGCTGCTGCAGCCCATACGTAGACGCCAAAATATGCGGCTTCAATCGGGTCATCCGTAACTCGATCCGCACCAAACTTAGCTTTAAACGCTGAGATGAACTTAGCGTTCGAATCAGAGTCTACACTCTGGAAATAGTTCCAAGCAGCCAAGTGGCCTACCAATGGTGGTACATCCATCGCTCGCAATTCATCTTCGGCAACAGAGAAAGCCATAATTGGGCAATCCACAGAAGTTAGACCTTGGTTTGCAAATTCCTTATAGAAAGGCACGTTACTATCACCATTGATGGTCGACAGAATACAAGCATCTCCACTAGCAGCGAATTCCTTAATTTTGCCAACGATGGTTTGGTATTCCTGATGGTGAAATGGTGTGTATTCTTCGATGATGTTTTCATCGGCAACACCTTCACTCTTCAGAAATGCCTTGAGTACTTTATTGGCAGTACGTGGGAATACGTAATCTGTTCCCAATAAGTAGAATTTCTTACAGCTACCACCGGCTTCACTCATCATATATTGAGCGGCTGGAATCAACTGTTGATTTGGCGTAGCGGCCGTATAAAAGACATTTAATGATTGTTCTTCACCTTCATATTGAACAGGATAGAACAACAATGCATTTTCATCCTCAAACACAGGCAATACTGACTTACGACTTACAGACGTCCAGCAACCAAAAGTCACTGCGACTTGTTCCGTCACAATCAACTCCTTGGCCTTTTCCGCAAATAAGTCCCAGTCACTAGCTGGGTCAACAACGACCGGTTCGATCTCTCTTCCAAGTACACCACCGGCAGCATTAATCTCGGACACTGCCAATTGAACTGCATCTACCAGTGACGATTCAGAAATCGCCATCGTACCACTGAGTGAATGTAAAATACCAATCTTAACCGATTCCACTTCCGTCGGACTCTCGCTTGTTATCTCCTCCAGTCCGGACTCAATTGATGATGTCTCAGTTGAGGAACTACTACAACCTACCGAAAATACTGTGGCTATCAGCCCAGCAAACAACATTAAATTTATTTTCTTCAACATAGCGCTTCCCGCCTTTTCATTTAATAAAATCAGTACACAAGCCATCAACACAATGACTACATAAAAATTCACGTTTGTATAAACCAACACAATACGCAAATACCGTGCCAAATTCCACCAACAAAAATACCTGAAACAAATGCAACTGTTATTAATTAAAGAGTTTACATCGTTTATTTTTCCCTAAAAATAATACCGCAAGTCTTGTTCGATTTTGGCTTTGCCTAGAATACATGCAAGGCTCGAGCTTAGTGCAAAAAAAAAGGGCAGTTGCGAAAAACTCCGCAACTGCCCTTTTTGACGAATCAAGGGGAATATAGCTACTCTTAGAACTGTAGTTGATACCCAAAACGAACGTCTTCGGTTGAACCACCTGAAACAGTCTCAGATTTTGAGTATTCCAGAGTGAAACGCGAGTTGTGTCCGTTCATGACGAGGTGTAATCCCCAGTCGTTGCTACGAATCTTATCCGTTGCAGCGCCTGCATCGCGATCAAAGTTTTGATGGCGATAGTAAGGAACAACTCGTCCTGAAGCTGGACCAATTGCGACGTCCGAACCGGACATACGTGAAACCATGACGAAATAACTGTTACCATCATTGGTAGATTGAGTACCTTCGAAATCGTACCATGCACCTTCAACGGTGATAGCACCGCCATCGTCAGTTGGTCGTTCGTATAGCACATCAAAACTGTAGCCGTCGTAATCTCCAGTACCAACATCCGTACCATTTTGACTTTGGAATGCAAATCCTATAGTGAGGATATCCATCGAACCAAAATAGGTGCTGGAGTTGTAATAACCTTCTTCAACATCAAGAAGGTTAACGTTAAGCCGACCAGCAACCATCATGTTGTCATTGCTTCCTGGGGCTGCACTTTTACCGTCAAAAGCACCAACTGCATATTCAAATCGGCCTTCCTTAAGCTTCCCATGTACCAAAATACCATCATCACGACCTTGGAAGATATTGTGGTATCCAAATTGAACCCAAGGAAATGTCCAAGCATTCAAGTAGTAAGGTCCGCTGAGGTTACTTCGATCACTTGGAGGTAACATGCGCCCAATCCAGACATTAACAGCATCGCTGAGCTTGAATTTTGCGATCGCATCGAGCACGCGAGCTTCGCCTGCTTCAGTACCAACGCCAAATCCTTGAGCGTTGTTAATGTCCATGTTGAATTCCAATGTAATCACATCATGACCACTGCTACTGACATACAAACGAACGTTGTCTAGATTGAAATCATAGGTACGAGAAGCACCTCCGGTTTTAGCTGAATTCATGCTCGTGCGAAGTCCCGCACCAACATTCATTTCGCCAACCCAATCTTTGAACGTGCTTTCAGACGCATCATCTTGGGTATAAGTCACAAGACGTGCACCGTCAAATTCACTAAATTTGATCTGGGCATGAGCTGCTTGTGTGAACACAAACATCCCTAAAGCTAACAACATTCCCGTAAATAATAACCTTTTCATTTTGCAACTCCATTTAAATACAGAAAAAACGCAAAGTACCGCTATCCCTGAATCCCTTTCAAATACATTCCATTTATATCTAGTTTTAGGCAATACCCTCGCCTAAGATAATGCGACACACGGTTCGTATACCAAATTCTTGTTAACAACAACTATTGCGTTGGTAGGGGCATACGAACCACTACTAGTAGTTTCGATTTTTTCGCTGGTCCTCATACCACATTTTTGAGGAAGAATCGTGATTAAGTTTAAATTTGTTAAACTGTAACGATTGATATTCATTAAATTGAGCGTTTACTGTGTCTAAAAGAGCTTCTAATACACGATTGCTATACCAATTGGTTGATTCGGCATTTCCAAGTGGAGGATTTGCACATTCCGGCGGTCTTGAAGCACTCTACCAATGGGGCGAATTAAAGCACCCAGGACAACTTATTGACCTGTTGGTCACACAAATTCGCCAGAGTCGTCATTACAACCTGCCACAATTTGTAGCCGCTCATCAACAAAGTCAAACTACAGTTGAATTAGACAACCTATGTCACGCCCTGCTGGGTAATCACGTGGCAAGGCGCGCGAGCTTGCGTCAGGGTCAAGCATTTCTAGCGACTTGTTGCCAAGCGTTTGACTACGATGCCATCGATCAATTACTCGTGCAAGTCCGCAATAAGACGATCCGCGGTCATCTACTACCGACGTTCGGATATGTCACTCGCACGCTAGGAATCTCGCTTCACGAGGGTGCTGAATTGTTTCTATTCACAATGATCCGTGATTTGATTTCCAGTGCGATACGACTAAATATTATCGGCCCTTTAGCCGCGCAATCCATTTGGCCCCAACTTGACAACGAATTTACACTAGTGCTAAAACACTGTGAGACATATTGTTTGAGTGACATCGCCCAGACCTCACCCATCCTCGATATCTTACAATCCAACCACGACCGACTCTACTCAAGGCTGTTTCAGAGTTAGTCTTGGAATATCTTAAATTCACAACATTCTTTTATTGCACCCTCCACAGATAGGCCCACTACAATCATGCATGATGACCACGACCATAATCATGACCACGACCATAGCCATGACCATTCGCACGGTGCAACACACTCACACGAACCACTTGAAAATCCCGGTTACTTTGATCAACGCGCTTTGCCGGGTGCTAATCGAGACTATCAACACCGAGCGTTTACGATTGGCATTGGTGGTCCTGTCGGAAGTGGGAAAACGGCCTTGTTACTTTCACTCTGCAAGGCACTCCGCGATAAACACAATCTCGCCGTGGTCACAAACGATATTTTCACACAGGAAGATGCAGAATTCCTTTTGCGCAACGACGCATTGCAAGCGGATCGCATTCGCGCTGTGGAGACCGGTGGGTGCCCACATGCCGCCATTCGCGAAGATATCTCACATAACTTACTTGCCCTAGAAGAACTTTCACAGCTACATACGCCGGAACTTTTGTTTGTCGAGTCGGGGGGAGATAATCTGGCTGCCGATTTTAGCCGCGAGCTCGCCGATTATACGATCTACGTTATCGATGTTGCCGGAGGTGATAAAGTGCCACGTAAAGGGGGACCCGGGATCACCCAATCGGACCTATTGGTAATCAATAAAGTTGACTTGGCTGAAGCCGTTGGCGCCGACCTCAATGTGATGGAAGCTGACGCTAGGAGAATGCGCGGTCAGGGTCCTATCGTGATGGCCCAAATTAATATCGACCACCCGATCGACCAAATTGTTGAAAAAATGCTTGCTGCGTGGCAGCAGCACACCAAGCCGTCCTCATCATAAATATATTGCTATTTTAAACTGTTGCGACACTTCTCTTACTCCTAAGGACAATCTCTCTCACATGTTTTTCGCTCACCTGACCTCAAATGAACATTGGATCATCCCGGCCGCAATCTTTTTTGGAGCGGCACTCGGCGCAACAACCACCGTCTTAATTATCAAAAAACTACTCAGCAATAGCACCCAGTCAACCGGCCGTTAATGTTTGCCAACGCATCATATCATTGCCGTTTTAGCTGTTAGTTCGTAGTCGCAAATAATTGCGTCTCATCTTTAAACGCTTTGAACTCCAATGCATTGCCGCTCGGGTCGTAAAAGAACATCGTTGCCTGCTCGCCAACTTCGCCCTCAAAACGGATATAAGGTTCAATCACGAACTCTATATTCGCTGACTTCAATTTATCCGCTAGGGACTGCCAGGTATGCCACTCTAGCACCACTCCAAAATGTGGAACCGGCACAGCATGTCCGTCCACTGCATTGCTCACGTCCACCGCTGGGGCGCACCCGTCTTTGGCATCATCAACATGCACCACAAACTGGTGCCCAAAAAAATTGAAATCAACCCACCGCTGCGAACTACGACCCTCAGTACAACCAAGTAGCCCCCCATAGAATTCTCGAGCAGCAACTAAGTCATGCACACCCACTGCTAGGTGAAATGGTTGTAACTTCATCCGCATCTACCTTCTCATTAAGATAAAACACTAACAGTGTTTTATTGAGTCAACGTCGTCTCGCAACCCAACCCACATCAGCAGGGTGCTCTTCATCCGCCGGTTTGCCCGTAGCAACAAACGTCGCCAGCGTAGCGGGCACCGATACTTGGGGACTGCCCTTGCCTAGCCAAGCAACCCATTTTACTTGCAGATCTGATGCGCCAGTAAACGGGTAGTGTTTACTAATCGCCAAATCCCAATTACCGGTGGACATCGCATCCTCGAGAAACTTGACAAAGGTCCGTTTTCCATGATGGGCAATTAAATATTGTGAAACGGAAAATCCCTGCGAATAGAGCGTCATAATATCACGGGGATATTCTTTCATCCGCAACATCTTGTTAAACGGAATTCCGCGATCAGTCGTCAGATAACGCAACAACAACTTGTGTTGCTTCTGCTTCTCGGAATTATGCTCGACCGTCGTGCAGGCACCTTCATCCGCCCAACGCGGCAAAGGCCTGCCAAAGTGAGTGGCAAATACCGTGTGACTCACTTCATGCGGCAACACGCTATCGAGCACGCGTTGACGACTGCCTTGAATCGTCATCTGCCAATGTTTCGGAATTCCTGATTCAAAGATAAAGCTCGTCACACCTCCAGCGCCTAAATGAGACGCGACGTTTACTTGAATCGGTACAGGTGCAGCCCATGGCTTTAGATCATAGCCTAACCATTGCCGAGACAACTCACGGCGATAGGTTTCCGCGGCTAACGAAACTTCTCTGGCCAAACTCGGCGAATCCGCCGTGACCACAAAATTCTGCGTACGGTAACTCGCCCCATTCGCGGTTAACGGCAAACATAATCCACCGACTGCCACAATCAATGCGGCTATTCGAGCATCCATGCTCTCATCCCCTTCAAAAAAACTACTCTGTCCTTCAATCCATGAAGAAACATAACTGCGAACATTAAACTACATTGGAGATTTTGGGCATAGACCGATTTTTCTTGGGGGGCGGTATCGGGGCAGGTAGCGAAGCGGCTCGGCTGCAGCGGGCAAACTCCCAGCGCTACTATCTACTACCCTTGCCTTTGGCTAAATATCCGATAAGAATAGCAGCAGCTGAACATGCGGCGATGCATGGAACCACCGGAGGGTAGGCGAATTGGCTAGCAATCTGATTCGAAATCAGACGTCCGCTTGCGGATTGCGGGTTCAAGTCCCGTGCCCTCCGCTTTTTTATCCACTCAACTTCTCTGTTTCTATTTGCGTCGCGTTTGCAAACCCCTTACGCTTTAAATAAGACAACACCAGCATTGCCAGCGAGGTTCACAAAAGATGACTCCCGAACTAAGTCAAAAAGAAAAAAAGGCGCGCATCAAAGACGAAGTACGGATTTATCATTACCCCAAAATCATCTTTCTCTACCCCACGCTGATCGCTAGTATCGTCGCTGCCCTAGTGCTCTCATT